>NZ_JBSGZO010000041.1:30771-35557 GCF_053611045.1 Streptomyces sp. NPDC054841
GCGTGCCCGAGGAAAGTAGGGGCGACTAGGGGTGGCGGAGCAGAGCGGATCTGAAACCCTTCGTTTACGCAATGAGATTCGCACATCTGCACAGATTCCCGAAGCTCCGGGTCTGTGAGCGCAGAACGAACACGCCGGCACGACCCTCTGTTTGGACAGGTGAGCTTGAACCGCGGAAACCTGCTGGCCATCAGCGATCTCCATATCGCCTACGAGGAGAACCGGAAGATCGTTGAGGAGCTTCGCCCCCGGACCGCCGAGGACTGGCTCCTGGTCGCCGGAGACATCGGCGAACTGACCGAGGACATCGCCTGGGCCCTGCGCACCCTCAGCCGGAGATTCGCCAAGGTGGTGTGGGCGCCGGGCAATCACGAGCTCTGGACGCCCCGTCAGGACCCGATTCGACTGCGTGGCGTCGAGCGGTATCAGTACCTCGTCCGGCTCTGCCGCGAGCTGGGTGTCGTCACCCCCGAGGATCCGTACCCGGTCTGGGAGGGTCCGCAGGGGCCCGTCGTCGTGGCTCCGCTCTTCGTGCTCTACGACTACACCTTCCGCACCCACCCCGGGCTGTCCCGGGAGCAGGCTCTCGCCGCGGCGCACGAGAAGGGGGTCGTGTGCACTGACGAGTTCCTCCTCTTCCCCGACCCGTACGCCGGCCGCCAGGAGTGGTGTGAGCATCGGGTGAAGGAGACGGAGGCACGGCTGGCCGCACTGGAACCGGAGCTGCCCGTTGTGCTGGTCAACCACTACCCGCTGGTACGGGAGCCCACCAGGATCCTGCACTACCCGGAGTTCGCACTGTGGTGCGGCACGGAACGCACCGCCGACTGGCACCTGCGCTTCAACGTCGAGGCCGTGGTCTACGGGCATCTGCACATTCCCCGCACGACCTGGCACGACGGAGTGCGCTTCGAGGAGGTCTCGGTGGGCTACCCCCGTGAGTGGCGGCGACGCGGGCACCGCCCCACGGTGCCGCCCCGCCTGATCCTGCCGAAGTAGCCGGCCCGGTACTGCCCGGCCGGCATGGTGCCCCCCGCTGGCCCCGGCAGACCGTCGGAAGCCTCACGCACTGTGCCGGTCGGTTCGCTCTCCAGCCCGTCCGGACCGGCGCCTGTATGTCCTCCGAGCCGGGTTCCGCGGCTCGGTGGATCGCTCGCCGAGACGGCGATGCAGCTGCGCATCGTGGCCGCGGCCCGAGGAGGCTTCCGCCCCGATCCTCCTGCCGAAGAGGATGAAGAACAGGACTGCCGATCCGCAGGAGCCGTCGCCCCTGCCCGGGTCGGAGTGAACAGCGGCTACGGATAGATCCGCACGTCGTTTCGGTACTGATCCGCCAGCAGGACGATCGCCTCGGGCAGCCCTCCCGAGGCGACTTCCGCAATCGTCACCTGTTCCAGCACATTGCGCAGACTGGTGCGCGCAGCCATCCAGACCTCGCGCAGGGACTCCGCCGGGCCCGCGTACTGAAGCTCGGTGAGCCGGGCATCGCGCACATTGATCAACGGGCCGTCCACCGCCCGGTACACATCGGCGAGGGTGATCTCCTCCGCCGGCCGGCCCAGCAGGAATCCCCCCTCGGGCCCGCGCGTGCTGCGCACGATCCGCGCCCGCTTCAGCTCTGCCAGCACCCCTTGCAGGAACTTCAGCGGAATGTCCTGCTCCGCGGCTATCCGGCCGGCCTTGACCGGGGTGCCTTCGGCCGCGTCCAGGGCCAGTTGGGCCGTGGCGCGCAACGCGTAGTCCGCCTTCGCCGAGATCCTCACGTCATCAATCCTTCTGCGAACCGTGTCGAGCCGTACCCCTTGGAGCCGACGGGTCCGGGCCTCACCCGGTGGGGGGTTGCTAAGGGTAGCGCGGGGTAGCGCGGGGCGGCCCCGGTGAGCCTTCCGCACATAGCCTCGGGCAGACTTTGTCTATCGAAAAAGTAGATATAGGTTCCGAGTTGGGAGTACCTCACCAATGATCGGTGGAGAACCGAACTGTTGCGTCGCGGTCATCGGCGCCGGGGCAGCGGGAGTGATCACCGCGGCCCGCCTGCTGGAGGCAGCCGACACCCGCGGCCTGCCACTGGAGATCCGCCTCATCGACCCGGCGGAGACGACGGGCCGCGGAATCGCCTACTCGACGCGGGACTTACGCCACCTGCTGAACGTCCCGGCCGGGCGCATGAGCGTGAGCGCCGACGATCCGGACGACTTCGTGCGCTGGCTGCGCGAGCACGCCGGCCACCTGGCGGACCCCGGCCGATTCGTCCCACGCCGCCTCTTCGGTTCCTACCTCGCCGATCACCTCGCCGACCGGTCGGCCCGCGGGCCCGGTCGCGTCGTCCGGCTGCGCGACCGCGTGGTCGAAGCCACGCGCGCGGACCGGCGGCTGGCACTCCGGCTGGCCTCCGGCTCCACCACCACCGTGGACGCCGCCGTGCTGGCCACCGGCAACCATCCGCCGTCCGTCGACTGGGCGCCGGCCGCGCTCCGCACGTCGGACGCCTTCATCGCCGACCCGTGGGCGCCCGGGGCACTCGACCGGGTCCCGCACGACACCGACGTACTGCTGGTCGGCACCGGGCTGACCATGGTGGACATCGCGATGTCCCTCGACCGGCCGGGCCGCACCCTGCACGCGGTCTCCCGCTCCGGGCTGCTTCCTCAGCCGCACGCCGCCGCCCCGGCGCCCGTCGCCCCGCCGGACCTCACCGGCTGCACCGGACTGGACGATCTGCGCAATGCGGTGCTGCGCCATGTCGCACGCACCCGGCGCGACCACGGGGACTGGCGGCCCGCCCTCGACGGTCTGCGCCCGATGACCGCCGCGCTGTGGCAGGGGCTGCCGGAGCACGACCGGGCCAGGTTCCTGCGCGCCGACGCGCGCGTGTGGGACGTGCACCGGCACCGGATGCCGCCGGTCACCGCCGCCCGGCTCACGGACGCGCGGGAGGCCGGGCGGCTGACGGTGAGCGCCGGGGAGGTGGCCGGCGTGGTCTTCACCGGCGGCGGTCCGCACATCGACCTCACCGACGGCCGGCGGCTCGCCGTCGGCGCCGTCGTCAACTGCACCGGCCCGCAGGCCGATCCGCGCCGGGCCTCGGACCCGCTGGCCGCTGCGCTGTTCGAGGCCGGCCTCGCCGCCCCCGGGCCGCTGGGACTCGGTCTGCACACCGGCTGCGACGGCAGGGTCTCGGCCGCGCACGGGGCACCCGACGCCCCGCTGTGGACGCTCGGCGCCACCCGCCGCGGCAGCCTGTGGGAGAGCACCGCGATCCCGGAGATCCGGACCCAGGCCGCCGAGGTCGCCTCCGCCGTGGTGACGGCGCTGACCGCTGGCCGCCGCGCAGAGACTGCGACGGCGGCCGCGCACGTCGCGCACGCCGCGGACGAGCGCCGCGCCTCCGTCGAGGCCGCTGCGACCGCAGGCCGCCACGGTGGGGCCGCTGCCGCCGCGCCCCGGCCCCTGCCGGGGTCCCACCGCACCCCGACGGACCACCACGGCCTGCGGCTGAGCACCACCCCCGAAGCGGCGGTGGCCTACAACGAGGGGCTCGACCGGATCCTGCGCGTGGCGTCCGGCGTCGAGGGGCCCATCGCCGAGGCGGTCGGCCTCGACCCGGGGTTCGCCGTCGGTCACGCGGCGCTCGCCCTGCTCGGCCACGAGTGGGGCGCCCAGGTGGACGTGCCGGCGGCGCTCGCGGCCGCGGCCGCAGGGCTGGGCCGGGGGGTGGACGAGCGTGAACGGAGCTTCGTCGCCGCGGTCGCCGCCCGGGTCGGCGGCACCCGGGCCGAGGGCGACACCGCGCTGCTGCGGCACATCGAGGACCACCCGCGCGACGCCCTCGCGGTGAGCCTGGCGGTGCCCACCATCGCGTTCGGCGGAGTGACCTGCGGCGAGCAGACCTGGCAGCTGGTGGAGGGACTGGCCCCGGCGTACGGGGACGACTGGTGGTACCTGGGACAGCTCGCGTTCGTCCGGCAGGAGCAGGAACGGTGGGACGAGGCCGAGGCACTGGCCGCCCGCGCGCTCGCGGCCGTGCCGTCCTCGGGCCACGCGGTGCACGCCCGCGCCCATGTCTTCTACGAGACCGGGCAGCACGACGAGGGGCTGAAGTGGCTGGACGAGTGGATTGGGGTGGAGGGGCCGCGGGCCAACAACCGGGCGCACTTCTGCTGGCACGCCGCCCTGCACGAGCTGATGACCGGTCAGGCGGACGCGATGCGCAGCCGTTACCTGGATCAGCTGGCCCCGCCGGCGGTCACCGGCGCCCGTGCGCTGATCGACTCCGGCGCCCTGCTGTGGCGCAGCCGGATGACCCGGTCCTGGGAGGGCCCGCAGCCGGCCGATGAGGTGCTGGCCCACGCCCCCGAGGGATGGCTGGCCGAGCCGCCGACGGCGTTCGCCGCGATGCACTGCGCGCTCTCGCTGGCGGCCGCCGAGGATCCGGCCGGTCTGGCGCGGCTGCGCACAACCGCCGCACGGCACGCGCTGCCCGTCTTCCGTGAGGTCGTGGCCCCGCTGTGCACCGCGCTGGCCGCGGTGATCGACGGGGCCTGGGCGAGCGCGCTGCCGATCCTGCGGAGCCTGGGGCCCCGGCTGGGCGCGCTCGGCGGCAGCACGGCACAGCGCGACGTCATCGAGGAGACGCTGCTGTTCACGCTCACTTCGGCCGGACACCACACCGAGGCGGCCGCGCTGCTGGAGGCGCGGTTGGACCGGCGGCCCGCGCCACTGGACCGGACCCGGCTCGTGGGGCTGGAGCTCACCCGGGCCTGACCGCGGGCGCAGAGGCGTGAGC
>NZ_JBSGZO010000042.1:0-34975 GCF_053611045.1 Streptomyces sp. NPDC054841
ACGGTGATGACGGTGTGCATGCCCTGCGCGGCGAGCCTGCTTCCGTCCACCGCGCTGCCGACCCAGGTGACCAGCGCCCACTCACCGGGTGTGAGCGGCATCCGGAGCACGGTGGAGCGGCCGGGCGAGACCGGAGGGGTGCCGACGTTCGCGTACGGGTCGAACGGCGGATCGTCCCAGTCGGGCGCGGTGAAGAACTTGTGGACATCGGCATCCGTCTTCCCGGGGAACAGCTTGTAGAAGGCGGCCTCGTTGACCTGCCCGGGCATCACGTTGACGAAGCGCACCGGCTCCCCGGCGCGCAGCGTGGGGGGTGCCAGGAAGCGGGGTCCGACGCCCGGGCCGGTCTGCGAGACGACCGTCGCGCCGGCCGGCGGGAGCTGTCCTTCCGGTGTCCCGGAGACCGTGAGCGTACGGACGCGCTCCTGCCCCGTCGGCAGGGTGTCGTCCTGGAAGTCCCGGTATTCGAGCAGGTGGTACGTGCCCGGCTGCAGCACCTGACTGAAGGAGACGGGGCTTTGGGGCAGGGTCAGGGCGCCGCCCAGCAGCTCCGCCTGGTCCATCACCTCCTTGTTGCCCTCGACGACGGCGGCGGGGTCGTCGGAGAACGCCTTCCTCATGGCGGTGCGGAAGGCCGCGAGCGAGGCGCCCTCACGGAGCCGGACCAGTCCCACATGGCCCGCCCGCGCGTCGGTGGTGGACACCCGGAAGGTGGCGGGGCCGGGGCGGATGGTGCCCGGTGCGACCAAGTCGTCGGCGGTCGCGGTGACATCGACGGCGGGTCGCGTCTTCCGCTCCGGCACGGCGCCGGCTGCCGGTACGGCACTCGGTCCGGGTACGGCACTCGCTGCCGGTGCACCGACGGCGGCGGCGAGCAGCGTGGCCAGGGCGAGGGTGGCGGTACGGGATTTCCTTGCGCTCATGGGAAAGCCTCCTGGGCTCGGTTCGGGATGTGGACCGTGCGATGTACGGGAGGGGGATCAGGCGTCCTGACCGGCCGCGGTGCGCGGGAGGGCCGGGCAGATGACGGCGCAGAGGACGAACGCGGCGACCACCCACGGCATCGCCGTCGACAGCGCGTCCGTCAGGCCGCCCGCCGTGTGCTCGAAGAAGACGGTGCCGATCACGGCCGCGCCGAGTGCGCCGCCGAACTGCTGGGCCGTGGAGAAGATTCCGGAGGCACCGCCCGCGATGTCGCCCGGGACGGCGGACAGGACGACGTTCACCAGCGGGACGACCAGGAAGCCGAGGCCGGCGCCCGCGACGACCAGACCGGGGACCAGCGGCCAGGCACCGGTGTGGGTGGCGTCGGACTGCGTCACCGCGTACCAGACCCAGGCGAAGCCGCCGGCCATCATCAGTGCGCCCGCGACCAGCACCAGCCGGCCGGCCCTGACGGCGAGGGCGTCGGCTGCCGGGGCGGTGAGGAAGCCGCCGACCGAGAAGGCGACCGTGACGAGGCCCGCCTGCATCGGGGTGTAGCCCTCGCTGCCCTGCAACCAGATCGCGAAGACCAGGAAGAAGCCCTGCATACCGATCGCGAACAGCATCTGCACGGCCACACCGACGGAGAACGCGGGGAGCCGGAACGCGCGGGCCGGCAGCAGCGGTACCGTCGCGCCACGCCGTCGCGCCTCGAACAGCCCCAGCCCTACGACGGTCAGCACACCGGCGGCGAGGCAGATCCAGCCCCACAGCGGCCAGCCGTTGGAGTGCCCCTGCACCAGCGGCAGGACGATGGCGACCAGACCTCCCGCCAGCACCAGGCTGCCCAGGACATCCGGCCGGCCCGCCGAGCGCTCCTTCGTCACCGGTACGAGTACGGCCCCGGCGATGAACGTGGCGACGGCCACCGGCACGTTCACCAGGAACACGGAGCGCCAGCCCCAGCCGAACAGGTCGGCGTCGGTGAGCAGTCCGCCGAGCAGCAGCCCGATCGCGGAGGCGAAGCCGGCGACGGCTCCGTACATCCCGAAGGCGGCGCCGCGCTCCTTGCCGTGGAAGAGCGTGCGGAACGAGCCGAGCACCTGCGGCATCAGCATCGCGGCCATCACGCCCTGGAACGCGCGGGCCGCGATCAGCTGCCCCGGGCTGTGCGCGACCCCACAGGCCAGACTCGCGATGCCGAAGCCCGCCGTGCCGGCGAGGAAGAGCGCCTTGCGTCCGTAACGGTCACCGAGGTGCCCGGAGACGATGAGCGTCGCGGCGAAACCCAGCAGATAGGCGGAGACCGTCCACTGCAGGGCGCTCTCGGAGGCGCCCAGGTCGCGGCCTATCGACGGGATCGCCACATTGACGATCGTCACGTCCAGGAGGTCCATCAGCGCGGCGACCATCATGACGGCGGCGGCTGCCCAGCGGCGCGGATGGAGCGCCGCCGGGGGTGCGGCGACGGTACTGGCTGTCGTGGTCATTCCGGCTCCCTGTTTCCTGGATTTATTTCGTTCGATCTAACGAAAGACTTACATCCTCGCAGGGTTGATCGCAAGCCCTTCGTTCGACCGAACGAAATATTTTGTTAGTCTGTGCCCATGACCAGGGACAGGGACAGGGACGGAGGCAAGGACGGGGGCAGTGCACGCCGGGCCGAGGTGATCGCGGCCCTGACCGAGGCGGGCCGTGACTCCAGCGCGGCGTCCGTCGCGTTCCACACGGCGATCGCGGCGAAGCAGGGCCTCGGCCCCACGGAGACCAAGACCCTCGACCTCCTCCAGCGCCACGGCGCCCTCACCGCGAAGGACCTCGCGGAGCGCTCGGGCCTCGCCCCGGCGTCGGTGACCGGCCTGGTGGACCGCCTCGAGGCCAAGGGCTACGTCCGCAGGGTCAAGCACCCGACGGACAAACGCCGGGTGCTGATCGAGTCCCGCCCGGAGAAACTGGCGGAGCTGGCTCCGCTCTTCGACGACTGGGCGCGGGAAGTCGCGGAACTCTACGAGGAGTTCACGACGGACGAGCTGGAGGTCGTGACCCGCTTCCTGACGGGGGCGACCGAACGGCAGCGCGCGGCGACGAAGCGGCTGGTGGACTGAGCCGGGGGCTCCGTCCCGTTCGCTTTCCTAGTTGGTTGGACAGCGGGTCACGGTCTCGTCGGATGCCGGTCCGCGACGGCCGTGATGCTCGCGTGCGCCGTGTGCGGTGGAATGGTGGGAGGGAACGGGGGTGTCTCGGCCGGGGCGGACCCTGCCGGGTCTGCAGAGGCCAGGCCCGGGGCTGAGGGCCATGCGGCGTCCTGGCTCGGCCGCGTCACACGCACCTGCTGGTGTCCGCGGATCCGCAGGCCGGAAGGGAGCCTGAGATGGACGAAACCCTCTCCACCGATGTGCTCGTCGTCGGTGCGGGACCGTTCGGACTCTCAGCGGCCGCCCTCGCCCGCGATTACGGCATTGACGCGCAGGTGGTCGGGCGGCCGATGGGTTTTTGGCATGAGCACATGCCCGACGGGATGCTGCTGCGCTCGGGGGTCGACTGGCATCTGGACGCCGCGCGAGTGCACACACTTCAGGCCTACCTGGAAGAGCAGGGGCTGACCGGTGACGAGGTCCTCCCGGTCCCCGTGGGACTGTTTCGTGAGTACGGCGAGTGGTTCCGTCGCGTCAAGCAGGTGCCGGTCCGGCCCGGACTGGTGCGAGACATCGCGCGGCGGGAGACGGGGTTCGAAGCGGAACTCGCCGATGGCGGACGGGTGCGTGCCGAGGTCGTGGTCGCCGCTCCCGGTGTCTGCTATTTCCGGCAGTTGCCTCCGTGGGCGGCCGGTGTGCCGGCCCGTCAGGCGGCCCATAGCTGTGACCTGGTCCGTTTCGACGACCTGGCGGGACGACGTGTGCTGATCGTGGGAGGCAGGCAGAGCGCGTACGAGTGGGCGGCCTTGCTGGCCGAGCACGATGCCGAACACGTCGACATCGTCCACCGCCATCCCGTTCCGCGTTTCGAGCCGGTGAGCTGGGCGTTCTTCGACGACTACATCGACAGCACCCTGCGGGTCACCGGGTGGTGGCGTCGGCTGACGGCCACGGAGCGGGAAGCGATCGTCATGCGGTGCTGGCGGGCCGGACGGGCGACTCTGGAACCGTGGCTGCCTGCCCGGCTGGACCCCGCGGTGGTGCATCTGTGGCCGGACACCGATGTCGTCCACGCCGACGGCGGCGCGACCGGTGACACCGTGCAGGTCACGCTGTCCAATTCCGAAACCCTGACAGCTGATCAGGTGGTGTTCGCCACCGGGTACGCACCCGATCTGGCACGTGTCCCCTACCTGACCGGTCTCCTGGAGCAGATCGCCACCCGCAACGGGTTCCCGGTACTGGACGAGAACTTCCAGACCACCGTTCCCGGCCTCTATCTCACCGGCTTCGCAGCCACCCAGGACTTCGGCCCGTTTCTGGGTTTCGTCAAAGCCGCGCCGGCCGCGGCGACCATCCTCCTGCGGCACTTGCAGGCCCGCTGGGCCTGACGAGAAGCCAACCGGCATGGCGTCGGCCGCCGTGGTGCTATTCGGGCCAGTGGGGTGGGCGTTTGTCGAGGAAGGAGGCGATGCCTTCACGGGCTGCCGGGGTCTGGGAGGAGTCGGCCATGACCTGGCAGGCGATGTCATAGGCGTCTGCTTCAGGGCGGTCCAGTTGCGCATACAGGGTGCGTTTGCCCAGTGCCTTGCCGGCCGCACTGCCGCGGGTGGCGCGGGTGAGGAGTTCCTCGACCGCTGTGTCCAGCTCGCTGTCGGGTACGACTTGGTTGATCAGTCCCCAGTTCAGGGCGGTGCGGGCGTCGATCACGTCACCGGTCAGGGCCATCTCCATGAGCCGTTTGCGTCCGATGGAGCGGGCCACCGGCACGGCAGGGGTGTGGCAGAACCAGCCCCCCTTGCCGCCGGGAAGGGCGAACCCGGCACGGTCACTCGCCACGGCCAGGTCGCAGGACGCCACCAGCTGACACCCGGCGGCCGTGGCCAGCCCCTGCACCCGGGCCACCACCACCTGGGGGACGGACTCGACCAGCCGCATCACGTCGGTGCACAGCTGCAGCAGCTCGCGGGCGCCCTGAACGTCCAGGGCCAGCACGTCGGCGAAGTCGTGCCCGGAACTGAACACCGGTCCCCTGGCCGCCAGCACGATCCCCGTGGCCGGGGAGCCGGCCACCTCGGTCAGGGATTTCTGCAGCTCTCGCAGCATCTCCCAGCTCAGGGCGTTCCTGCGCTCGGGATGATTCATGGTGACCCAGGTGAAATCGCCTCGAGGGGACACGATCACCCGCTCACATGCAGCCATGATTTCAGCCTACGCCTGGCCCGCGTTCCGAGTCCGTGTACTGAACTTCGAACCTCATTCTCGCTGGTCAGAGGCGTTTTTCGGTTCGGTCCGGTGATGCTCTCGCCGGGTGTCCGCGGCTTCCGGGCGCTCCGGCTCCGGGCTTGGCGACGAGGCGCTGCACTTGAGCGGCGAGCGCATCGCGGGCCTGGTTGGCCTCGCGTAGGTCGGCGGCGAGAACGGTTGTCGTGCCGACGCCAACGACCTGGGCCAAGCTGTGTCCCCGGCCCGTCCATGGACTCGGCCCGGTACAGCGCGGAGACACGGCCGCCCGCGCCGTTGTTGACGTCGAGCGTGGCGCGGAGCGCTGCGGACACGGCCCCCGTGACAACTACCGCGCTCCGTACACCGGCTGCGGCGCCTCCGACTCCGTCAGCAGCTTCAGGACCGTCTCGCCCGCCTCACCCGGCGTCCAGCGCGCGCCCTTGTCCGCGGTCGGGCCCGGGCGCCAGCCCTCCATGACCGTGATGCGGCCCGCTTCCGCCTCGAAGACGCGGCCGGTGACGCCCGCCGACGCGGTCGAGCCGAGCCAGACGACCAGCGGGGACACGTTCCCGGGGGCCATCGCGTCGAAGGCCCCGGACTCCCCCGGCGCCGCCATCGCGTCGGCGAACGTCCGCTCGGTCATCCGGGTGCGCGCGGCCGGCGCGATCGCGTTGACCTGCACGCCGTAGCGGGCCATTTCCGCGGCGGCGACCAGCGTGAGTCCCACGATGCCCGCCTTCGCCGCGCTGTAGTTGCCCTGGCCGACCGAGCCGAGAAGCCCCGCCCCCGAGGACGTGTTGACGACACGGGCCGCCACCTCACGGCCGGCCTTCGACTCCGCCCGCCAGTACGCCGCCGCGTGCTTCAGCAGCAGGAAGTGACCCTTCAGATGCACCCGCATCACCGCGTCCCAGTCGTCCTCGTCCAGATTGACCAGCATGCGGTCGCGCAGGAACCCCGCGTTGTTGACGAGGGTGTCGAGCCGTCCGAAGCTCTCCACCGCGGTGGCCACGAGGGACGCCGCGCCCTCCGCAGTCGCGATGTCACCGCCGTGCGCGACCGCCTCGCCGCCCAGCGCCCTGATCTCCTCGACGACCTGCGCCGCCGGACTGTCCGGTCCCGGAGCACCGTCCAGTCCCACCCCCAGGTCGTTCACCACCACCCGCGCCCCCTCCGCCGCGAACGCCAGGGCGTGCGCCCGTCCGAGCCCCCGTCCCGCACCCGTCACGATCACGACCCGGCCTTCACAGATCCCGGCAGTCGGCCCAGCAGCCGGCCCGGCAGCCGGGCCAGAACTCGGCCCAGCAGTCGGCCCAGCAGTCGGCCCGGCGGTCGGTCCAGAAGTCGGCTCAGCAGTCATCTCAGCTCTCCTTGTTGACAGTTGCGGCAGCCAGGAACGCCGGCCGCTCCCCTCCCCCGTGCACCAGCAGCGACGCCCCGCTCACATACGCCGCCCGTTCCGACGCGAGGAACACGGCCGCGTCGCCGATCTCGTCCGGCTCGGCCAGCCGGCCCAGCGGCACCGTGCGGCCGACCGCCGCCACGCCCGCCTCGTCGCCGTAGTGGAGATGGGACAGCTCCGTACGGACCATCCCGAGCACCAGCGTGTTCACCCGCACCTCGGGCGCCCACTCCACGGCCATCGACCGCGCCAGGCTCTCCAGCCCCGCCTTGGCCGCCCCGTACGCCGCGGTGCCCGGCGACGGCCGTGTCGCGCTCACGCTGCCGATCATCACGACCGACCCGCGCGCCGTGCGCAGATGCTCGTACGCCGCGAGCGACGCGGTCATCGGCGCCACCAGATTCAGACCGACGACCCGGGCGTGACGCTCGGCATCGCCCTCCCCGAGCAGCCGGTACGGCGTTCCGCCCGCGTTGTTGACCAGCACGTCCAGCCGCCCGTACCGCCCTACGACCCCGGTGAAGAGCTCCGCCACGGCCGCCGCGTCCCGCAGGTCCACGGACACGAAACGCGCCGTACGGCCCCCCGCACCGACCGGCGCGTCCGGCGGTCTGCGGGCGCAGACGACGACCTCCGCCCCGGCCGACAGGAACGCCCGGGCGATGCCGGCGCCGACGCCCCGGGTGCCACCGGTGACGACGGCGACCCTCCCCTCCAGCTCCATCGGCTGCTACCTTCCTGACCCAGCATCACCTAACAAATGTTTGGTGGAAAGGTAGCTGATCCGCTCATGGGTGTCTCCACCTCAAGCCCGGAGAAGGGCATATCCGTCGTCACGGTCGACTTCCCACCCGTCAACGCCCTCCCCGTGCGGGGCTGGTACGACCTCGCCGACGCCGTCCGCACCGCCGGCCGGGACCCGGAGATCCGCTGCGTCCTGCTGACCGCCGCGGGCCGCGGCTTCAACGCGGGCGTCGACATCAAGGAGCTGCAGCGGGGCACCGGGCGCGCCGGGAACCCGGCACTCATCGGCGCCAACCGCGGCTGCTACGAGGCGTTCGCCGCGGTCTACGAGTGCGAGGTCCCCGTCGTCGCCGCCGTGCACGGCTTCTGTCTGGGCGGCGGGATCGGCCTCGTCGGCAACGCGGACGCGATCGTCGCGTCCGACGACGCCACCTTCGGGCTGCCGGAGCTGGACCGGGGCGCACTCGGCGCCGCCACCCATCTCGCCCGGCTGGTCCCCCAGCATCTGATGCGCGCCCTGTACTACACCTCGCGCACGGCGACGGCCGCCGAACTGCACGCCCACGGCTCGGTCTGGAAGGTCGTCCCGCGCGGGGAACTCCACGCCGCGGCCCTGGAGCTGGCGCGCGAGATCGCGCGGAAGGACCCGTATCTGCTCCGGCTGGCCAAGGCCGCCATCAACGGCATCGACCCCGTCGACGTACGCCGCAGCTACCGCTTCGAGCAGGGCTTCACGTTCGAGGCCGGCCTCAGCGGGACCGCCGACCGCGTCCGCGACACCTTCGGCAAGGACGAGAAGGAGGCATGAGCGTGGCCGACAAGACCATGACCGTCGACGAGGCCGTCGGGCGGCTGCACAGCGGCATGACCCTCGGCATCGGCGGCTGGGGCTCACGCCGCAAGCCGATGGCCTTGGTGAGAGCACTGCTCCGGACCGGGATCACCGACCTCACGGTCGTCTCGTACGGCGGCCCCGACGTCGGCCTGCTCGCCGCCGCCGGCCGCATCCGCAAGCTCGTCGCGCCCTTCGCGACCCTCGACTCCATCCCGCTGGAGCCGCAGTTCCGTGCCGCCCGCGAGCGTGGCGCCTTCGAGATGACCGAGCTCGACGAGGCCATGTTCATGTGGGGCCTGCACGCCGCCGCGAACCGGCTGCCGTTCCTGCCCGTCCGTGCGGGCCTCGGCTCGGACGTCATGCGCGTCAACCCGGAGCTGCGGACGGTGACTTCGCCCTACGACGACGGCGAGGCGTTCGTCGCCGTGCCCGCCCTCCGCCTGGACGCCGCGCTGGTCCACATGAACCGCGCCGACCGGCTCGGCAACGGCCAGTACCTGGGCCCCGACCCGTACTTCGACGACCTCTTCTGCGAGGCCGCCGACGCCGCGTACGTGTCCTGCGAGCAGCTCGTCGAAACCGCCGAGCTCACCAAGGACGCCGCCCCGCAGACCCTGCTCATCAGCCGCCACAGCGTCACCGGCGTCGTCGAGGCCCCGAACGGCGCGCACTTCACCTCATGCGCCCCCGACTACGGCCGCGACGAGGCCTTCCAGAAGCTGTACGCGACCACGCCCTGGCCCGATTTCGCCCAGCGCTTCCTGTCCGGCGGGAGCGAGCACGACTACCAGCGCGCCGTCCAGACCTGGCACGAGGAGCAGCGATGACCACGACCGTCACCCGTGGGCCTCTTCTCCCACCCACCCGGGCCGAGTACTGCGTGATCGCCTGCGCCGAGGCCTGGCGCGACAACGGCGAGGTCCTGGCCAGCCCCATGGGTCTGATCCCGTCCATCGGCGCCCGCCTCGCCAGACGCACCTTCTCCCCCGGTCTGCTTCTGACGGACGGCGAGGCGATGCTCGTCGGACCGGACGGCACCGTGGAGGGCTGGCTGCCGTACCGCCGCCATCTCACGATGGTCACGGGCGGCAAGCGGCACGTCATGATGGGCGCGAGCCAGATCGACCGGTACGGCAACCAGAACATCTCCTGCATCGGCGACTGGTCCCGTCCGACGCGCCAGCTGCTCGGGGTGCGGGGTGCCCCGGTCAACACCCTCAACAATCCGGTGAGTTACTGGGTGCCACGGCACTCCACCCGGGTCTTCGTCGAGAAGGTCGACATGGTGAGCGGCGTCGGTCACGACCATGCGGCCGGGGCAGGTCCCTCCGCGACCCGCTACCACCGCATCCCGCGCGTCGTCAGCGACCTCGGCGTCTTCGACTTCGCGACACCCGACCGCTCGATGCGGCTCGCGTCCCTGCACCCGGGCGTGACGGTCGAGCAGATCCGGGAAGCCACCGGCTTCGACCTGACGATCGGCGAAGACGTCCCGTACACCCGCGAACCGACCCCCGCCGAGCTGCGCCTCATCCGCGAGGTCATCGATCCGGCCGGAGCCCGCGACCGCGAGGTCGGAGCGTGATGGCCCCGCTGGAGACCCCGCTCACCAAGCTCACCGGCGTCCGGCACCCCATCGTCCAGACCGGTATGGGCTGGGTGGCCGGCCCCCGGCTCGTCTCCGCGTCCGCGAACGCCGGGGCGCTCGGCATCCTCGCCTCCGCGACGATGACCACCGAGCAGCTGAAGAAGGCCGTACGCGAGGTCAAGTCCCGTACGGACGCGCCCTTCGGCGTCAACCTGCGGGCCGACGCCGGCGACGCGCGGGAGCGGGTGCGGATCATCATCGACGAGGGGGTACGGGTCGCCTCCTTCGCCCTCGCCCCCTCGCGCGAGCTGATCGCCGAGCTGAAGGACGCGGGCGTGGTCGTCATCCCGTCCATCGGCGCCCGCCGGCACGCCGAGAAGGTGGCGGCGTGGGGCGCGGACGCGGTGATCGTGCAGGGCGGTGAGGGCGGCGGGCACACCGGGGACGTCGCCACGACCGTGCTGCTGCCGCAGGTCGTGGACGCGGTCGACATCCCGGTGGTCGCGGCGGGGGGCTTCCACGACGGGCGGGGACTGGTGGCGGCGCTCGCGTACGGGGCGGCGGGCATCGCCATGGGCACCCGTTTCCTCCTCACCTCCGACTCGACCGTGCCGGACGCCGTCAAGGCCCGCTATCTCGCGGCGTCGGTGAAGGACATCACCGTCACGACGGCCGTGGACGGGCTGCCGCACCGGATGCTCCGCACGGACCTGGTCGACGCGCTGGAACGGTCGGGCCGCACCCGGGCACTGCTGCACGCGCTGCGCAGGGCGGCCGGCTTCAAGAAGCTCTCGGGGCTGTCCTGGGCCGCGATGGTCCGCGACGGACTCGCGATGAAACACGGCAAGGGCCTGTCCTGGAGCCAGGTCCTGCTCGCCGCGAACACGCCCATGCTCCTGAAGGCCTCGATGGTCGAGGGCCGCACCGACCTCGGCGTCATGGCGTCCGGGCAGGTAGCGGGGGTGATCGAGGACCTCCCCAGCTGCTCGGAGCTCATCACCCGCGTGATGTCCGAGGCCGAGCACGTGCTCCGCACCCTGCCGACCGCAGGGTGACCAACCCTCATATCCCGCACGGGAGTTCCGTCATGCCACTCACACGACGCGCACTGCTGAGCACCGCCTGCGCCACCTGCGCCACCGCCCTGCTGGCGTCCGCCGTCCCCGCGGCGTCCGCGCGCCCCCGCCAGGCTCATCTCCCGTTCCAGGCGCATCTCCCGCTCCAGGGCGCGGTCAACGTCCGTGATCTGGGCGGCCACCCGACCTGGTCAGGCGACCGGGTGCGTTACGGCCTGGTCCACCGCGCCGACGCCCTGAGCAGGCTCACCGACGCCGACGTCACCACGCTGGCCGGACTGGGGCTGCGCAGGGTCGTCGACTACCGCATCCCGCTGGAGCTCCAGTACGACGGCGCCGACCGTCTCCCGGCCGGCCTCGCGGTCACCTCCCGCCCGGTCACCGACAACGGGCTGTTCGCCCAGCTGCTGACCGTCATCGGCTCGGGCGATCCGGTCAAGCAGGAGGAGATGCTCGGCAACGGCAAGGCCGCCGCGTTCATGCACGGCGTCTACCGCACG
Source organism: Streptomyces sp. NPDC054841 (assembly GCF_053611045.1). Taxonomy (NCBI): domain Bacteria; kingdom Bacillati; phylum Actinomycetota; class Actinomycetes; order Kitasatosporales; family Streptomycetaceae; genus Streptomyces; species Streptomyces sp. NPDC054841. Next base: position 11,431 of record NZ_JBSGZO010000042.1, read on the forward strand.
TTCGTCACGAGCGCCGAGAACCGTGACCGGTTCGGCGCGACGCTGCGCGACGCGGCGTCCGCCGCCACCACGCCGTTGCTCTACCACTGCACGGCCGGCAAGGACCGCACCGGCTGGACGAGCTATCTGCTGCTCGTCTCGCTGGGCGTGCCCGAGCCACTGGCCGTACAGGACTATCTGGCGTCCAACACCTACCGCGCCGCGTACGACGCGAAGGTCCGCGAGGGCCTGAAGCAGTCCGGCCGGATGCAGAACCCGGACCTGCTGATCCCGCTGCAGGAGGTGCGCACGGAGTATCTGAACTCCGCTCTCGCGGCCGTCGATACGGAGTACGGCGGCCTCTTCGGCTATCTGACGAAGGGCCTGGGCCTGGATCTTCGTACGCTGTCGGCGCTGCGCGGGCGGCTGCTGCACTGAAGGACGGGCCGGCCCGGCGGCTAGGTCCTGTCCGGGCGACCGGGCCGGCCGGGCTGCCGCCCGGCCACTGAGCGGCTACTGCGCGGCCCGGCGGCTCCCGGTCCGGCCCTGGGCACCGCCGGCAGCACGGCCGCCACCGGTCCGGCCGCGCCCTGCGGGCTGCGAGCGACCGGCCGGGGCAGCGCCTGCGCGCTTGCGCTTCGGGCGGGACTGCGCGGAGGCCTGCTTCGGCTGCGGCTGCGGCACCTCGATGGTGACGGCCACGCCGGACGGTTCGCGGGCGCCGGTCAGCCGGGCCAGTTCCTCGTCGCTGGACTTGATGCTGGCCGTGCGCGGGCTGATCCCCGCGTCCGACATCAGCCGGGTCAGCTCGCGCTTCTGGTCCGGCAGCACCAGCGTCACCACGCTGCCCGACTCGCCCGCCCGCGCGGTGCGTCCGCCGCGGTGCAGATAGTCCTTGTGATCCGTGGGCGGATCGACGTTCACGACCAGGTCCAGGTCGTCCACGTGGATGCCGCGGGCCGCCACGTTGGTCGCCACGAGCGCGGTGACCTGCCCGTTCTTGAACTGGTCGAGGGTGCGGTTGCGCTGCGGCTGGGTCCGCCCGCCGTGCAGCCCGGCGGCCCGTACGCCACTGGCCAGCAGCCGCTTGACGAGCCGGTCCACGGACCGCTTGGTGTCCAGGAAGAGGATGACCCGGCCGTCACGGGCGGCGATGCGCGTGGTGACGGCCTTCTTGTCGGTCTCGTCGGCGATGTACAGGACGTGGTGGTCCATCGTGGTCACCGCACCGGCGGACGGGTCGACCGAATGCACCACGGGGTCGCTCAGGAACTGCCGTACCAGCCGGTCGATGTTGCGGTCCAGGGTGGCCGAGAACAGCAACCGCTGCCCGCCCGGCTCCACCTGCTTCAGCAGCGCGGTGACCTGGGGCATGAAGCCCATGTCGGCCATCTGGTCGGCCTCGTCGAGCACGGTGACGGCCACCTGGTCGAGCCGGCAGTCGCCGCGCTCGATGAGGTCCTTGAGCCGTCCGGGCGTCGCCACGAGTACCTCGGCGCCGCGTCGCAGCGCACCGGCCTGCTTGGTGATCGACATCCCTCCGACGACCGTCGCGAGCCGGAGGTTGACGGCCGTCGCGTACGGGGTGAGGGCGTCCGTGACCTGCTGCGCGAGTTCCCTCGTGGGCACGAGGACCAGGGCGAGCGGCGCGTGCGCCTCGGCCCGCCGCCCGGCGGTGCGGGCGAGCAGGGCGAGACCGAAGGCGAGGGTCTTGCCGGATCCGGTGCGCCCGCGGCCGAGGAGGTCACGTCCGGCAAGGGAGTTCGGCAGGGTGGCGGCCTGGATCGGGAAGGGCTCGGTCACGCCCTGGGCGGCGAGGGTCTTGAGCAGCGCGGCCGGCATGTCCAGCTCGTCGAACGCCCCGACGGCGGGCAGGGCGGGCGTGCGGGATTGCGGCAGCGCGAATTCCTGCGGCGGCGCGGCGCGGCGCGCACCGGCGGAGCGCTTCGCAGAGCCTTTAGCGGAGCCGTTCGCGGAGCCGTTTATGGACTTCTTCGCGGACGCCTTCGGGGACTGCGTGGCGGCGCGCTTGGCCGGACGCTTGCGTGCGGGACGTTCGGGGACAGTCATTCAATGCCTTCCTGGGCCTGAGGACAGCACAAGCCGGGGCCCGCACCGCGAAGGTGCGGGCCCCGGCTGCGAGGTACGCGTCCGGGTGTCAGGCCGGGACGATGTTCTCCGCCTGCGGGCCCTTCTGGCCCTGCGTGACGTCGAAGGAGACCTTCTGGCCCTCCTGGAGCTCGCGGAAGCCCGAGCTGGCGATGTTGGAGTAGTGCGCGAAGACGTCGGCGCCGCCGCCGTCCTGCTCGATGAAGCCGAAGCCCTTTTCAGAGTTGAACCACTTCACGGTTCCCGTAGCCATGTCATTCTCCCGATAGGTAAGAGGTCCCATCCGGAGAAGCCGGGAAAACAATAATGCGCCCGGCGGAACATTCCCGTCAGGCGCACATAAAGTTCATGGGTACCAAAACTGCAACGTCGCCAACTGTATCACGCCCCGATCTCCCGTGCGGGATCACGGCACGGCGGTGCCACGGCAGAATCGCTGTCATGGACACCGTCGACATCGCCGAGCACATCGCCCGCACCGTGTGGTCCCTGGCCGAGCCGGTCCACGCCGTCACCTACTTCGCCCCGGAAGCCCACGCAGCCTTCGAGGATGCGGGCCTGCGCGGCTTCTGGCGCGGCTACTTCGCGGGCCGGGCGGCGCCGTTCGGCGCGGCCGGGCCCGAGCAGGTCGCCGCCGCCTTCTTCTCGTTCGCGCCGTCGATGGTGGCGCGTGCCCTGCCGTCCGTGTGGGAGCTGGTCCCGCCGCACCGGGCGCTCGAACTGCGCCGGTCGGGCGCGCGGGCGGCCCTGGAGCGGCTGCTGGCCGGCCGGGAGAAGGAGGTCGCCCGCGCCGGTGACCTGCTGGCCCCGTACGCCGCGTCCCTCGACTGCGCCGGCCGCCCCCTGGCCGCCGCGAACTCCGCACTCCCCTGGCCCGACAACCCCTTCGACCGCCTCTGGCACGCGACGACACTGCTCCGCGAGCACCGCGGAGACGGCCACGTCGCGGCCCTGGTCGCCGCGGGCCTCGACCCCTGCGAGATCCTCGTGCTGCGCACGGGCATCGACCTGCCACGCTCCGAACTCCAGCCGTACCGGGGCTGGCCGGACGAGCAGTGGGACGCGGCGGCCGGACGTCTGGCCCGGCGCGGCCTGCTGTCCCCGGACGGCGGCGCGACCGAGGCGGGCCGACTCCTCCACGACTCGGTGGAGACCGCCACCGACACGGCCTCCGCCCGTCCCTGGGCCGGCGTCGAACCGGACGCGGTACGGGAATTGACCGAAACCCTCACGCCCCTCGCCCACGCCTGTGCGGCCGCGCTTCGCTTCCCGAACCCGATCGGCGTGCCGGACGTCAGGGGCTCGCGGGACGCTACAGCCGCTCGATGATCGTCACGTTCGCCTGCCCCCCGCCCTCGCACATCGTCTGGAGCCCGAACCGCCCACCCGTGCGCTCCAGTTCGTGCAGCAGCGTCGTCATCAGCTTCACGCCCGTCGCGCCCAGCGGATGGCCGAGCGCGATCGCGCCGCCGTTCACGTTCACCTTGTCCGGGTCGGCGCCGGTCTCCTTGAGCCAGGCGAGGACGACCGGGGCGAAGGCCTCGTTGATCTCGACCAGGTCGATGCCGTCGATGGAGAGGCCGGTCTTCTTCAGCGCGTGGGCGGTCGCCGGGATGGGCGCGGAGAGCATACGGATCGGGTCCTCGCCGCGGACCGAGAGGTGGTGGACGCGGGCGCGCGGGGTCAGGCCGTGCTCGCGCACCGCGCGTTCGCTCGCGAGCAGCATGGCCGCGGCGCCGTCCGAGACCTGGGAGGAGCAGGCGGCGGTGATCGTGCCGCCTTCCATGACCGGCTGGAGGGCGGCCATCTTCTCCAGGGAGGTGTCGCGGCGCGGGCCCTCGTCCACGGTGACATCGCCGTAGGCCACCGTCTCCCGCTCGAAGCGGCCCTCGTCGATGGCGCGGATGGCCCGCCGGTGGGAGCGGAGGGCGAACTCCTCCATGTCGGGCCGGGAGATGCCCCACTTCCGTGCGATCAGCTCCGCGCCGTGGAACTGGTTGACGGGCGCGTCGCCGTACCGTGCCCGCCAGCCCTGCGAGCCGTGGAAGGGGCCGTCGGTCAGCCCGAGCGGTTCGGCGGCCTGGCGGGACGCGAAGGCGATCGGGATCTGCGTCATGTTCTGCACGCCGCCGGCGACGACGAGGTCCTGGGTGCCGGACATGACGCCCTGGGCCGCGAAGTGCACCGCCTGCTGGGAGGAGCCGCACTGGCGGTCGACGGTGACGCCGGGCACCTCTTCGGGGAGTCCGGCCGCCAGCCAGCACGTGCGGGCGATGTCGCCGGCCTGCGGACCGACCGTGTCCAGGCAGCCGAAGACGACGTCCTCCACGGCGACCGGGTCGATACCGGACCGTTCGACCAGGGCCTTCAGGACGTGTGCGCCGAGGTCGGCGGGGTGCACGGCCGCGAGGCCGCCCTTTCGCCGGCCGACCGGGGTGCGTACCGCTTCGACTATGTAGGCCTCGGCCATGACAACTCCTACGGTTGTGGTGATGTCTCTCGTACGGAGATGCCGTCCAGCACCATCGACAGGTACTGGCGGGCGATCTCGTCCGGGCTGTGCTGTCCGCCCGGCCGGTACCAGGACGCCGCGACCCACACCGTGTCGCGGACGAACCGGTAGGTGAGCCGGATGTCCAGGTCCTCGCGGAAGACGCGGGTGGCGACCCCGCGCTCCAGCGTCCCGAGCCACGCCTTCTCGAACTTCTGCTGCGAGTCGGCGAGATAGTGGAAGCGGGGCTGCGCGGACAGGTGCCGGGACTCCTTCTGGTAGATCGCGACGGCGGCGCGGTGCCGGTCGATCTCGCGGAACGACTCGGTGACGAGCGCCTCGATCGTCTCCCGCGGCCCGAGCCCGGCCGCGAGGACGGCGTCGTAGCCCTCCCACAGCTCGTCGAGGAAGGTGGAGAGGATCTCGTCGAGCATCGATTCCTTGGAATCGAAGTGGTAGTAGAGGCTGCCCGCGAGCATCCCCGCCTCGTCCGCGATCTTGCGGACCGTGGTGGCGTTGTAGCCCTGGGCCGCGAACACCTCGGCCGCGGTGTCGAGCAGCTCGCGGCGCCGCTCGGGCGAGGCGGTCACCTGGGTCTTCTTCTTGGTCGTAGGCACGTGCCCATTCTGGTCCTACGCGTGCTGGGAGCTGACGGACACGGTCTCGCCGGTCATGTACGAGGAGTAGCCGCTGGCCAGGAAGACGATGACGTTGGCGACCTCCCAGGGCTCGGCGTACCGGCCGAAGGCCTCCTTCCCGGTGAGCTCGGTGAGCAGCTCGGCCGAGGTGACCTTCACCAGATGCGGGTGCATGGCGAGGCTCGGTGAGACCGCGTTGACCCGGACCCCGTACTCGGCCGCCTCGATGGCCACGCACCGGGTGAGCGCCATGACGCCGGCTTTGGCGGCGGCGTAGTGGGCCTGTCCGGCCTGGGCGCGCCAGCCGACGACGGAGGCGTTGTTGACGATGACTCCGCCGCCACGGCCGGGGTCGCGGCCGGCGTCACGGAAGGCGCGCAGGGCCGCGCGCGTGCAGCGGAAGGTGCCGCCCAGGGTGACGTCGAGGACGCGGGTCCACTGCTCGTCGGTCATGTCGGCGAGCGCGGCCGTCCCGCCGAGGCCCGCGTTGTTGACGACGATGTCGAGCCCGCCGTGGATCCGGACCGCCTGTTCGAAGAGGTCCTGCACCTGGGCCTCGTCGGTGACGTCGCACGGCAGTGAGGCGACCGCTTCGGCCCCGAACTCCCCGGCGAGCGTCTCCTCGGTCTCCTTGAGCCGGCGTGCGTGTGCGTCGCTGATGAGGACTCGCGCGCCCTCCTCCAGGAACCTGCGGGCGGTGGCACCGCCGATCCCGGCCCCGGCGGCCGCGGTGATGACGGCGGTACGGCCGTCCAGCAGGGCGTGCCCCGCCACGTACTGAGCCTTGTTGTCCGTCACACCGGCACGTTAACCTACCAAACACTTGTTAGGGAAGGTGTTCCGAGGAGGGACGGCACTCCATGGACCTGACGCACACGGCGGACGAGGACGCGCTCCGCGCACAGGCCCGGGAGTGGCTGCGCGCGCACGTCCCAGGCCGGCCCCTGCCGTCGCTGGAGACGGAGGAGGGCTTCGCCGCGCACCGGGAGTGGGAGGCGGAGCTGTACGCCGACCGCTGGTCGGTGGTGTCCTGGCCACAGCGGTACGGCGGCCGGGGCGTCGACATCTTCCACTGGCTGGTCTTCGAGGAGGAGTACTACGCGGCGGGCGCGCCCGGCCGGGTCTCCCAGAACGGCATCAACCTCCTCGCCCCGACCCTCTTCGACCACGGCACGGAGGAGCAGCGGGCCCGGGTGCTGCCGTCGATGGCGAGCGGCGAGGTGATCTGGGCCCAGGCGTGGTCGGAGCCGGAGTCGGGCTCGGACCTCGCGTCGCTGACGTCCCGGGCGGTACGGACGGACGGCGGCTGGCTGCTGTCGGGCCAGAAGACATGGTCGTCACGGGCGGCCTTCGCGGACCGGGCGTTCGGCATCTTCCGGACCGGCCCCGACGCCGGCAAACCCCACCGGGGCCTGACGTATCTGATGTTCGACCTGCGGGCGCCGGGCGTGACGGTCCGCCCGGTCCGCCGGCTCGACGGCAAGCCGGCCTTCGCCGAGCTGTTCCTGGACGAGGTGTTCGTACCGGACGAGGACGTGATCGGCGAGCCGGGGCAGGGATGGCGTATCGCCATGTCGACGACCGGCAACGAACGCGGCCTCATGCTCCGCTCTCCCGGCCGCTTCCTGGCCGCCGCCGACCGGCTGGTGGAGCTGTGGCGCTCGGCCGCCGACCCGGCCGACACCGCGCTGCGCGACCGGGTCGCGGACGCGGTGATCGGCGCACGGGCGTATCAGCTGTTCACCTGTGCCAATGCCGCACGGTTCGCGGCGGGCGAGGTCATCGGCGCCGAGTCGAGTCTGAACAAGGTCTTCTGGTCCGAGTACGACATAGCCCTGCACGAGACCGCGCTCGATCTGCTGGGCGGAGAGGGCGAGTTCGCGGACGGGCCGGGCGAGTGGGCTGAGGGGTACGTGTTCTCGCTGGCGGGCCCCATCTACGCCGGGACGAACGAGATCCAGCGCGACATCATCGCCGAGCGGCTGCTCGGTCTGCCGAAGGGGCGCCGCTGATGCGGGGGTTGTCCGGGGAGACAGCCCCGGGCCCCCGGCCGGCGCGCCCCGGCGGGCCCGCGCCCGCGCCCATGCCCATGGCTGTGCCCGTGCCCGTGGCTGTGCCCGTGTCCCGGAACGATCCGCGAGGAGGCACCCCGTGAGGTTCGTGCTGACCGACGAGCAACAGGCCTTCGCCCGTTCGCTGGACGCCATGCTGACGGCCGCGGACACCCCTGCGGCGGCTCGGGCCTGGGCCGCGGGGAACGCCTCGCCCGGGCGTGCGCTGTGGGCCCGGCTCGCCGAGGCAGGGGTCTTCGCACTGGCCGTGCCGGAGGCGTACGAGGGCGTCGGCCCGCTCCCTGTCGAACTCGCCGTCGCCTTCGTGGAGCTGGGGCGCCATGCGGTGCCGGGACCGGTGGTGGAAACGGCCGCCGCGGCGGCGCTGGTCACCGGGCTGGCTGACCCCGGGCCGGCCAAGCGGCTGCTGCCGGGCATCGCGGCGGGCGAGGTGACGGCGACACTGGAGCTGCCGGGCTCGGGACCCCACGCCCTGGACGCCGATACGGCGACGTGCGTCCTCGTGGCCGAACAGGGGAAGGCCGGAGAGCCGTTCCGGCTGTGCATCGCACCCGGGCACGGGCCGGTGCGGGCCTCGGCCGATCCGGCGCGGCGACTGGCCGTACCGGACGACGGCGGGGAGGTCCTGGCCGCCGGGCCGGACGTGGCGGCCGCGGCCGCGCGCGCAGCGGACTGGGCACGGCTCGCCACGGCCGCGCAGGCGCTCGGTACCGGGCTCGCCCTGCTGGAGCGGACCGTCACGTACGCCAGGCAGCGCACCCAGTTCGGCGCGCCGATCGGGTCGTTCCAGGCGGTCAAGCACCGGCTGGCGGACACCCTGATCGCCCTCGAGTTCGCCCGGCCGCTGCTGTTCGGGGCGGCGCTGTCCATGGCGCCCGCCGACGTCGCCGCGGCGAAGGTGGCGGCGGGCGAGGCCGCGTACACCGCCGCCCGCACCGCCCTCCAGTTGCACGGCGCGGTCGGCTACACCGAGGAGCTGGATCTGGCGTGGTGGCTCCGCAAGGCCCGTCCTTTGCGGGACACCTGGGGGACGCCGGCCCAGTGCCGGGCGACGGTGCTGGGAGGCTGACGTCAGGGCGAGACGACGCGGGGCGGGCTGTCATCGTTGGCGCGCCGGATGGTACGCAGTGCCTTATCCGGCTGCCAGGTCTGCAGGACCAGCTCATCGCCGTCGACGGCGGTCCGTACGGCCTCGGCCAGCTCGACCCGGAACAGATGGAAGGGCTGCGGCTCGCCGATCTCGGCCTGGAACCGCGCCACCACCTCCGGGTCGGTCACCTCCACCGCCCGCCCGGCGATGCGGACGTCCCCGTCCTCCATGGAAGCGTCGACCCCTGGGTTGGCGTGGATCGCGAACCGGGGATCACGACGCAGGTCCACCGCCTTGCGGGAGTTCGGCATCATCCCGAGCCACAGCTCACCGAACCGGAAGTTCACTTCGAGCCCTGTCACCCGCGGCGAACCGTCCTTGCGGAGCGTCGCCAGGACGTGATGCGTGTGCTTCTCGAAGCGCTGCTGCACGGCGGCCGCGAAGTCCGGCTCCGTCGCCTGGAAGTCAGTCCAGCTGAAGGTCATGGGGCCATGGAAGCGCGAATACCCGACATCTGCTGTCGTGATTGATCCGACAGGAGTAACCGCACCTCGCGACTAGTCAACTTTGACTAGAATGACGACATGAGCGAGCGGACAATCCCGATCCTGCCCTGCCGGGCCATCCAGCCCGTCCTCGACTTCTACGGCGCCCTCGGTTTCGACGTGGTATTCGTGCAGAAGAGCCCCAACCCGTACGCGGTCGTCGAACGCGGCGGCATCCACCTTCAGTTCTTCGCGATGAAGCACTACGACCCCGCCGAGTCCTACAGCACGTGCTACATCCGGACCGAGCGGGTCGACGAACTGCACGCGGCCTTCCGGGCCGGGCTCAGAGCGGCCTACGGAAAGATCCCGACCCGTGGCCTGCCGCGGATCGGTCCGCTGCGGGACACCTCGCACGGCATGCGGCAGTTCCTCATGACCGATCCGGGCGGCAACTGCATCCGTGTCGGGCAGCAGATCAGCGAGGACCTGCACCACCGTGCCGCGCCCGGTGAGACCTTCGCGCGGGCCCTGCACTTCGCGTCACTGTTCGCCGACTCACGGGACGACCCGGCGGCAGCCGCGCGGATCATCGACCGGGTACTGCGTCTCGAGGACGAACGCCCCACGCCGGTGCAGATGTTGCGGCTCCTGGTACGGCGTGCGGATGTCGCCGGGCGGCTCGGCGACGTGGAGACCGCGCGCGGCGCGATCGAAGAAGCATCCCATGTCCCCCTGACCGCAGAGGAGAAGGGGTTGGTCCGCGACGACCTTGCGCGTCTCGAGGAGTTGCGGGAGTAGGGCGTTTCGCCGGACCGCGCCCGATTCCTGCTGTGCGGCACGGGTTCGCATGGCCCGGGGACATCACCGCGGCCATGGTGGCGGCGTCGGACGAAGCCGCGCTCCGACCGGGCCGTAGGTCACCGCGGTCACGAGCGGACGATGCCCATGGCGCGGGCGTTCGCCAGCCACACGGGGAACTCGGACACCAGCCGGTCGTACAGATCCGCGTCGGAGACCCGCCGCGGGTCCTGGCCCGCATGGAAGAAGCCCGCGTTGTCGACGGGGCGCTTCGCCGGGACCGCCAGTTCGTCGAGCTTGCGCAGGAACTCGAACTGCCTGCTGCTCGGGTCTCCGAAGCCGATGAACTGCCAGAACAGCGGCAGTTTGGCGGCCTTGCACAGATAGCGCTCGGCGGCGAGCTTGTTGAGCGGCCCACCGTCGGTCTGGAACACGACGAGCGCGGGGGCCGTCGAGCCGCTGTCGATGTAGTGGACGGCGTCCATCGCCAGGTGGTAGCTGGTCTTGCCCATGTGCCCGAGCCCGGCCACGATCCGGTCGATGCGGCCGTGGTGGTCGTCGAGCGAGATGTCGGTGACGGCGTCGATGTCGGTGGAGAAGAACACCACGGGCACCCGGCCGTCGTCGTCGAGGTTGGCGGACAACCCCAGCACCCGGTCGGCGAGGGCCTGGACGCTGCCGTCCTTGTAGTACGGCTTCATGGAGCCGGAGTAGTCGACGACCAGATAGACGGCGGCCCGCCGGCCGGTCAGGCCGTGCTTGTGCAGCGAGATCCCGGCGCTCTTGTAGAGAGGGACCAGCGCGGGCGCGGTCTCTTCCATCTTCCGGAGCGATATTCCGGCCATGCGGGGTCCTTTCGCTGCACGACGGCGATGGGCGGCGCAGTGCCGAGGCTACGTGACTCCCTGGTGCCGGTCGGCAGCCGGTGCGTGCGCCAGAGACACAGGCTCAGCCCATCACGCCCCGCGGTCCACGGCCGCCTTCCCCTCTCCTCATATGACTGCTAGTCATATGACTGCCAGAAGCACTCCTGTTCACTTCCGGACGGCACGGGAGGCCTGATCATGATCTCACTGGACGGCAGAGTCGTGCTGATCACGGGCGCCGGGCGGGGCCAGGGCGCCGCGGAGGCACGGCTCTTCGCGGAGGCGGGGGCGCGGGTCGTGGTGACGGACGTACGGGAAGACGAAGGCCGGAAGGTCGCCGAATCCCTGGGCGACGCGGGCCTGTACGTACGCCATGACGTCTCGGCCGCGGACAGCTGGGCGCTCACGGTCGAGGCGGCACTCAGGGCCTTCGGACGGATCGACGCGCTCGTCAACAACGCGGCGCTATGGCGGACCGCGAGCGTCGAGGACGAGACGTACGAGAACTTCGAGACGCTGCTCCGGGTCAATCTGCTCGGCCCCTTCCTCGGCATCCAGGCCGTACTGCCCGTACTCAAAGGGGCGGGCGGGGGCTCGATCGTCAATGTCTCGTCGACGGCCGGGCTGGTCGGCATCCCCGGCCATGCGGCCTACGGATCCACGAAGTTCGGACTGCGCGGGCTGACCCGGTCCGCGGCGCTGGACCTGGCGGCGTACGGGATCCGGGTCAACTCCGTACACCCCGGGGCGATCGACACCCCGATGACGGCCGCGGTCTCCGGCAGGGACTGGTCGAAGGTCCCGCTGGGCCGGATGGGCAGGCCGGAGGAGGTCGGCGAGCTGATCCTCTTCCTGGTGTCGGATGCGTCGTCGTATGTGACGGGAACGGAATTCACGGTGGACGGGGGCCTGACGACCGGATGACCGGCCGTCGCCCCGGCCCGGCTCGTCCTCGCGCACTGCGATCTCGCGGAGGTGAACCACCGTGCACCGAGGGCCCCTTCGGACGCTGGGGCAAGGTCTTCGGAGACGACACCGTCGCCGCAGCCATGATCGACCGTCTCGTCCACCACGCGGAAGTGACCTCCCTCAAGGGCGACAGCTACCGCATGCGCGGCCGCGACCTCGCACGGGTTCCCGCCGCCAACACCGGGGAATGACCAACATCATTGACCGACCGGGGGGTCACTTTTCAACCGTCGGAACTGGGTCAGGATTCACGCGTCGCCGACACAGCCCGACCGAAGCCCCGTCAGGCCTCCAACCCGGCGGTGTGCCGGGGCTTCTATGTGTTCGCCTGGGCATTCGGAACAAGCTGCATGGACCGGGAGCTACCCGTCTCGCGCGGCCCTCGTGCGGGCATACGCTGGGTGTGAGGGGATGGTGACGCATGACCACCGATGAGAGTCAGAACGTCAAGAAGCTCCGCCGCTCGAAGGGGTGGAGCCAAGAAGACCTTGCCCACGAATCCGACTTGAGCGTTGCCACGATCCGCAAGGTTGAACAGGGCGGAAGCGTCCGAGTTGAGACCCTTCACGTGCTCGCTCGCGCGCTTGACGTGCCGACTTCGGCGCTCTTCACCACGGAGAGCCCGGCACCAGTGATTGGGGACGAGTCCAGCCGTCAGCACCTAGCGGAACTCCGTAGGGCGCTCATGCCTCCCGTGGGGTTGGCTGCCACCCTCAACGAGCTGGGGCCGGGCGATGACCTGGACACCCTGCAACGAAGCATCGGAGATGGGCACGCGCTCTACCACGCCGACCGGTACGGGTCTGTGGCCAAGATGCTGCCAAGTCTCCTCCGGCGGGCCGAAGCCACCGTGGCTACCACAGAAGGCGAGGACCAACAGCGCGCCGTGATCGTCCGAGGGCAAGCGCTCATGCTCGCCGGCAAGTACCTCGTTCAGATCCGCCAGTACGACCTGGCCTACTACGCGTTGTCCGAAGGCATCCGGCTTGCCCGGGAGACCGGCCATACGCTGAGCGCCGCGACGGGCGTGGTCGGCATGTGCTGGCTCTTGCTGAGGCAAGACCGCTTTGACGAGAGTGAGCGACTGGCCACGCTCACCGCTGGCGACATGGAACCGGTGATCTCGAAGGCACCCCCAGGCCAGCTTGCAGTCTGGGGGGAACTGTCTCTCCGCGTGGCCTCCGCTGCCCTTCGGAACAACCGGCCAGACGTAGCCACCGAAGCGCGACGCATGGCGAGCACGGCAGCGAGCGCGCTGAACACTGAGCACATCGACTACCGGACGCACTGGACGTCCTTTGGACCGGTGACCGCTGAGCTGAAGGCCGTGGAAGACCTATCCATTATGGGGGACGCTCGCGGGGTTCTTCGTCGTGCCGATGACGGGCTTCTCAGTCAGAAGGCCGTGCGCAACTTCGGAAAGCCCAGTGCCAACAACTGGGACCGCCACCGGTTGGACGTGGCGAAGGCTCACGTAGCCGTTGGGTCCTACCAAGACGCCATGGACGAACTCACCGGACTCAAGTCCACGTCTGGAGAGTGGCTGAAGCACCAAGCCATGGCCCGGTACCTCATGAGCGACATCCTGAAGAAGCGGCCCAGGACCCTCACACGTGCCATGCGAGACATGGTGGCTCACCTGGGTGTCACAGAGTAACTATTACGGTTCGTATCAGTTGGTAGTGACGCTTCGTCAAACTACTGTGATGCGCCTCTGGTTGGGTTCTGCACCGACTCATAGCTTCGTCACCGAAGACGACAGCGACCGGATACGCCGGGGGTCGGCATGGCAGAGCACACGGAAAGAACCGCGCCACGCGTCACGCAGCTCAGGTTGCTGCCGTGGCCTACGGCAGACGGGCGCCCGTGCTACCTCAGCACGGAGGAACCACATGGGTTCCTGTCCCGGCTTGCGGACGACATGGAAACCGCTCAGCTCGCCATAGGCGCTGACATGCTCGGACACGCGCGGGACGTGATCAGCGACCGGAAGGCGAGCACACGTGAGTTGCGGTTCACTGTGGCGCGCCTGAGCGAATGCCTGTACGACGCGCTTCGAGTCGCCGACAGCCGTGGAGGGCGCCTCAACTGGTACCTCCCTGCCCCTGAAGAGCTTGCCGACTCTGAAGAGAGTGCTGAACCGGATGAGGCGCCGAAGTCGGCGGCTCGGGACCGGGGTGTGGCATGACACGAAGGGTCTTCAGGTATCAGCCGTTCACCACGCAGCAGGACCAGACCGTTGAGCCGGAGTACAGCGCGGAGTGCGCTGCCGGTATCGACGAGCCCTGTGGAGTCAGGTCGGGCATCTGTCATGACGCGGACTCCGTTGATGGCTGGATGCGTGCTCACATGAAGGAGACCGGTCACCGGCAGTTCCGCCGCTCCTTCGTGGACTTTTCGGAACTCGTCCCGGCGCAGGTGCTTCCCTCCGGTCTCGAGCTGGCGAGAGCGGAGCGGGCGAGGTAATGACTGCCGACTTCTACTGGTGCGAGATCGTCTTATCGGCCCAAGGGCGCGACACCCTGTTACGTGGGAGCCACACGACTTCGCCACGTCTTGCCGTGCGGTGGCTCCGAAGCGAGGCAAGGCGCCTTGCGGACCTCATGGACCCGCCCCTTGACACGCCATGGCTCTCCTGTGCCGGGCACGGTGTTCCGCTCGTGGTAGCCACCGACGCAGAGCGGGATGCACCGGAAGAGCTGAGGGCCTGGGCCGAAGACCTGAATGACCACGCGGTTGCTATGGCCCTACTCGCACACGGCAACCTCATTCGCATCTACACGAATGACGGACAGACCGGCGTGAGCCTGTCGGCTCGGCCCATGCCCTTGAGCTTCGTGACCGCGTGGCGGCAGTTCGCGGGGGCGTACGCGTCAGCGTGAAGGCAGGACTCCGTGCCTGCCGGACGTGGTGATTCGAGGCTCCCCCGTTTCGGTCAGAGCCTTCGGCAGGGACGGCCCACAGTTCCCGCCCCGGTGGAAGAATCCACTTCAACCCTGGACAGGTCGAGTGCCTACCGGGGCGGGTCGTAAGTGCAGTGTTCACCACGACCAAGGAGACACCTTGCAGAGCACCATCACTCAGGCGGCCCCGGCGCCGTGGGGCATGCGGCGCATGACTCCGCTCAACAACGGCACCCCTTCCCCGTGGCGATATGCGGGCATCGATCCTGTGACCCAGACGGGCCGCTGGACCGGGGCGGACGGGCGGATGACGCCGGCGGAGCTGGGCAAGCACGGCACGTCCGTCAACACGTACCCGGCCACCCAGGTCAGCAAGGACGGGAAGCAGGACAGCGACTCCGGCCACGACGCGTCCCAGGACTAGGGGGAGCCGCGTGAACGGACGCCCGGTGCTGGTTGCAACTGGATTCGAGGACGCAACCGCTGATCTGGTCATTGCGGAACTGAACCGGCGCCGGGTGCCCGTTCTCCGCTTCGACCCTGGACAGGACTTCCCGGCCAACGTCTTATTGTCGGCCCGCACGAACCCGGAGGGCTGGGGTGGTCGCCTCACGACAGGCAACCGAACGGCGGATCTTGGGAGCATCCGCGCCCTCTACCACCGACGGCCCTCCGTCTATGCCGCACGGGCTGAGGGGCAGGCGGCCCGGTTCGCCGCTCAGGAGAACCGGCGCGGGCTCGGTGGCGTGCTGGGGGCTCTCCCCGACTGTCTCTATCTCAGCCACCCCCAGGCCATCGCGCGGGCGGAGTACAAACCCGCTCAGCTCACCGCGGCAATCCGGGAAGGGCTGAACGTTCCGGTCACCGTGATCACCAACGACCCGGCCGAAGCCAGAGCCTTCACAGCTGAACAGCCGACGATCTACAAGCCGCTTCACGCCGCCGACTACGACGTTGATGGGGAGCCCGCCGGTATCTGGGCGGCCTCGGTCGAGCCCGATGAGATTGACGAGCGTGTGAGCGTCTGCGCGCACCTGTTTCAAGCCCGGGTTCCAAAGACTTCGGATGTGCGCGCGGTCGTCATCGGTGATCAGGTCTTCTGTGCCCGGATCACTGCCCCGGCCGGGGTTCTGGACTGGCGTGCGGAGTACCGGCATCTGAAGTACGAGCCGATCAAGTGCCCGGGCGGGATACGTGGGGCGCTCTTGCGCTTTCTCGCCGGCTTCGGGCTGAGGTTCGGGGCCTTCGACTTCGCGTTGACCGCCGAAGGCGAATGGTGGTTCCTGGAATGCAACCCAAATGGGCAGTGGGCATGGCTGGAGCACGAAGCCGGGCTTCCGCTGACAGCGGCCATCGCTGACCTGTTGCAACACGGAGAGAACGAATGAGTGACAAGGTTTCCTCGGAGGCACTACGGGCGGAGCTTGTCCAGCGCCTTCGCGCGTCGGGTGATCTGCGAAGCCCGGAGTGGGAAGCCGCCATCATGGCGGTACCCCGTGAAGCGTTCCTCAGCGAAGGATGGTTCGAGTACGAAGACGGCGGGTGGTACCGCCCCGCGTCCCTCGCTGACGATCCGGCCCGTCTCAGGCGGGTGTACGAGGATGACACGCTTGTCACGCAGGTGGCGGGAGAGGTGTTCCCACGGCAGGTAGAGGGCCGCATTTCCCATACCCCTACTTCGTCTTCGACGCTGCCGGGGCTTGTCATCCGGATGCTCGAAGAGCTTCAGGTCACCCAGGGCGCCCAGGTGCTGGAAATCGGCACCGGGACGGGCTACTCCACAGGGTTGCTCTCCCACGTTGTGGGAGACGACAACGTGACGTCCGTGGAGGTGGACGCCGACGTTTCCGCGCGTGCCGGTGTGGCACTCGCGGGGCTGGACTACTGGCCCACGCTCGTGGCTGGTGACGGTCTGGCCGGGCACAAAGACGGCGCCCCCTACGACCGCGTGATCGTCACCTGTGGAGTTCGTACGGTCCCATCCGAATGGATCGAACAGACCCGTCCCGGCGGCAAGATCCTCGTAACCGTGTGCGGCTGGATGAACGCCTCCGAACTCGTCCGGCTGACCGTGGCCGACGACGGGACCGCAAGCGGCCCGGTACTGGGAGGGAAGGTCTCGTTCATGCTTGCCCGTCCCCAGATGCCTCCTCCGCTGGGCATGCTGCCGGATTTCGACACTGTGGAGGCGTCACCGACGAAGGTGGGCGGCAACGCGCTTGACGACTGGACCACGCGGTTCGTCGCGCAGTTTGCGGCTCCACGTGCGCAGCGCTTCACGTTCCCGCGCAACGGCCGTGACGAACATGTCGTCGTCGACGTGGACGCAGGCGCATGGGCTGCCGTCTACGAGGAAGACGGGACGTGGTACGCCCGACAGGGAGGCTCGGTGCGGCTGTGGGACGACATTGCGGCGAGAGTGACCCGTTGGAAAGAAGCGGGCTCCCCACCCTCTGTACGCCTACGGCTCCACGTTGGGCCGGGCGGACAGCGCCTCACCTGGGACTGAGCCCGTCCGCCTACTAACGCCCCGTCTGTCTGTCGTTCCCCCGTGGCAGGCGGACGGGGCTCACTTCTCGTTGCTGGGGTCGTGTCGTGGAAATGCGGAGCTGTGGCTATGGCTTCGTTCACATCAAGCAGCAGCGTTTGTCCGCCGGTTTGGCCAGCAGTTGACGATCTTGAGACTCGTGGATGTTCACGAGAGATGACGTCAGTGCCTGAGCTTGGGGTTGTGACGCACTTGGGCTGCCATCGCTCCTGCCTCCGCCCTCAGCGGTTCGAGGAAGGAGAGCTCCTCGGCTACCTCTCCGCCGAGGACATGGGGCGCGTGGAACGGGCTGTACGCGCCATGCTCGACATGTAGCCGCTGCCGGCGGTGTCCTCGTCGAGCCGGTCGACGAGGATCATCGCCACGTCGTCCGTCAAGCGGCCTCCGGTATGGCGGATCAACGCCTGGTGCAGTTCCTCCAGGAACTCCCGCGGGGTGGTGCTCGCCCGTATCCCCTCCATGGTCTCCCGCAGAGGGAAGAAGTCGTTGTCGCGATTGCGGGCTTCGATCACGCCGTCGGTGTACAGGAGCAGACGGTCGCCGCGTACGAACGGATAGCTCTCGGCCTTGGTGGTAAGGCCGTCCACGAGGTCTTCCAGACCCAGCGGCGGCAGTGGCGTGTCAGGCATCAGGGCCTGAACGCTGCCCCGGTGCAGCACCAGCGGAGGCGGATGGCCACGGTTGACCACGAGCACCACCTGTTCCTCCGGCACCTGGGCCACGAGCGCGGTGACGAACCCCTCCATCAGAACCTCTGGAGCGTACGCACCGGGCACGGCCGCCTCCCGTCGCAGCGCGGCCTCACAGCAGTACATGACCTCCGTCAGCTCGTCCTCGTAGTGCACGGACACCCGGAACGCGCCCAGGGTCGCCGCGACCGCGCGCATGGCAGTCAGCCCCTTGCCCCTCACGTCCCCCACGATCAGCCGGACGCCGTACGGCGTCTGCACGGCCTCGTACAGATCACCGCCGACCAGCGCCCCTGTCCCCGCGGCGAGGCACAGGCTGGCGGCCCGCACCGGGCCCAGCCGTTCGGGGACGGGCCGCAGGACGACCTCCTGCGCCGCCACAGCGATCCGGCGGACCTGGTCGAGCTCGCCCTGCCGGCGCGTACGCATGGCGTTGCTCAGGATGACACTGGCCACGGACACCACGAACAGCGCCAGGAAGTTCCCGGTGATCAGCTGGGTCAGCGTCCCCCACGACTGGTTGTAGGTCGCGGAGGCCGCGTTCACACCCGCGGCGAGGACTGCCGTGGTCAGTGTGCCCATCGGGCCCATTGTCAGCGCGGCCAGCGCCGGCGTCGTGGCGAGCACGGGGCCGGTGACCAGATCGTGCGCGGGCGAGAGCTCGATGGTCAGTACGGCCAGCACGATCGCGAAGGGCACACACTGCCCCAGCCGGAACGGGACCCCGCTGTGACCGACCGCTCCTGGTCGAGTGGACGGCCGCAGAGAGGGGCAGAGGCGGGAACGCATAAGTACAGCCTGCCTCGCCGGACGGGAGCGCTCCACCCCTCGGCCCGTGCCGGGCTCCCGGATCAGCGGACCGGGAGACCGGTGAACGCGTCCGCACGCGCCGTACCGTCCCAGCCATCCTTGGGCCTGCCCAGCCCGTAGAGCGCGGCGACCATCGGGGCCACGTCCACCGTGCGGGCCGGGGCGTCGCTCACCGTCCGCGTCCGTACGACGCCCGCGCCGCCCCCGACGAAGAACGGGATGAGGAGGGTGGCCGGGTGCCCGTGGTTGCCCGGAATCGAGTTCGAGAACACGCTCGGGTCCGAGAATCGGTAGCCGGGGCGTACCTACGCCACCAGGTCGTCGGCGGCGCAGGAATACCCCGATCCTGGCCTGGCAAGCCCCCACCGCCGTCAAAACTCGTGAACATCACCTGCCTGCGGAAACGGGTGCCTCCCGAACCCATGCACAACCGCCATCACGACACGTAAATAGAGCCAGTGGCTACTACCCGTGTCCTCGCGGACCGCGATGCGGACTGCGATGCAGACTGCGATTCACCGCGCACCGAGGTCTCGGGCGTGCGCGCCCCTTCGACCACCTCCGAGCCGCGCAGCGCCGGCCCGTCGACTTCCGGGAGGCGGCTCCCGGGACACCGAGGATCCTCTCGGTCCTCGAGGTGTCGGACTCACTCCGTCGGTTCAGCGCCCGGCACGTTCGCCGTCGCGGCCCGCTCGGCCGCGCTGCGCTCCACACAGAACTCGTTGCCCTCAGGGTCGGCGAGCGTCACCCACCCGGTGCCGTCCGGGTTGCGCCGGTCGCCCACGAGCGAGGCGCCGAGCTTCAGCAGCCGCTCGACCTCCTCGTCGCGGGTACGGTCCTGCGGCTGCAGGTCGAGGTGGACCCGGTTCTTCAGGGTCTTCTTCTCGGGCACGGTGACAAAGAGGATGCCGACTCCCGGCGCCTCCACCAGCGCCTCGGGGTCACCCGGCTGGTCCTCGTCGCTCACCGGGCACTCCAGGACCCCGGCCCAGAAGGTGGCGAGCGCGTACGCGTCGGAGCTGTCGAACGTCACATGTCGCACCAAGGTAGCCATACGCGCCACGCTCGCACGGAGGACCGGACCGCCGCACCTGAATTCCGACCTCGTCCCGACGGTCAGGACCGTACGATGCCGACCCTTCGGGCGTTCTCCAGCCACACCGGGAACTCGGACACCAGCCAGTCGTACAGCTCCGCGTCCGGCACCCGGCGCGGGTCCTGGCCCGCGTGGAAGAAGCCTGCGTTGTCGATGGACCGTTTCGCGGGGACCGCAAGTTCGTCCAGCTTGCGCAGGAAGTCGAACTGCTTGCTGCCTGGGTCGCCGAAGCCGATGAACTGCGAGAACATCGACAGTTTGGCCGCCTTGCACAGATAGCGTGCGGCGGCGAGCTTGTTGATGGGCCCACCGTCGGTCTGGAAGACGACGAGCGCCAGTGCCGTGGCGCCGCTGTCCAGGTAGTGGTCGATGACGGCGTCCATCGCCAGGTGGTAGCTCGTCTTGCCCATGTGCCCGAGACCGGCGACGATCCGGTCGATGCAGCCCTCGTGTCCGGCGAGCGCGATCTCGGTCTCGGCGTCGATGTCCGTGGAGAAGAACACGACCGGGACACGTCCGTCGTCATCGAGGTTCGCGGACAGCCCGAGCACGCGGTCGGCGAGAGCCTGGACGCTGCCGTCCTGGTAATACGGCCTCATCGAACCGGAGTAGTCCACCACCAGGTAGACGGCCGCGCGCTGACCGCTCAGTCCGTGCTTCTCCAGCGAGACGCCCGCGCTCTTGTAGAGGCTGACGAGGGCCGGGCGGTATCCTCCATCTTGCGCAGGCTGATGGCCGCCATGGTGCAACTCCGTTCGCCCTGCTGATGGACGCGAGGACCAGAGCCGTCAGCCCGCGAAGGTGCTGTCCTTGACGGCGGTCACGAAGGCCGCCCAGCCCGCATCCTTGAAGACGAGCCCGGGCCCCTGCGGGTTCTTGCTGTCGCGGACGGGGACGGCGCCGGGGACGCCGTCGGCAACCTCCACACAATTGCCGCCCGTGCCATCGCTGTAGGACGACCTGCGCCAGATGATGTCGCTCAACTCCTGCGCCCTGTTCATACGTTCCCGTAATCCTCCGCCACCGATTCCAGCAGTTCGAGGGTCGCCATCGGCGACAGTGCGGCGGCCCTGGCGAGATCGTATGACCTCTGGCAGTGCTCGACCAGTACGGGATCGTCGATGAGCCGGCCACTGCCCGCACCTTCCGTATAGACGACCGTCGGTGCGTCATCGAAGGACAACACGGAGATCATGCTGTCGATGAACGCCTCGTTCATAGCCGCGAAGGGCAGCACCTGCACCACCACACTCCGGCTTCGGGCCCGCTCGGCGATGTGCACGAGCTGCTCGCACATGGTCTCGGGTCCGCCCATTGGCGTCCGGAGCGCACTCTCGTGAATGATCTCCCACAGCACGGGCCTGGCTGGATCTTCCAGAACCCGCTGCCGGTCCATCCTGCCCCGGACATGGTCCTCGACGGTCTCCTGTGACGCGAAGGGCGTCGCCGTCCGCGTGATCGCCCGCGCGTACGCCTCCGTCTGGAGCAGCCCCGGCACCAGCACCGGCGCGTACTCGCAGATCATCTTGGCCTGTCGCTCCAACTCCGCCGCGTCGGCGAAGTAGTCGGCGACCTTCGTCGTCCTGGCCAAGCGGCACAGACGCTGGAGGTGCTCCCCACTGCCCAGCACCTCGTCCAGGTGCCTCGACATCTCCAACTGCGGGCGTCTCGTCGCGTTCTCGAACTGACCGATGTACGTGGCAGAGCAGAACACCCGCTCCCCCAAATGCTCTTGCGAGAGTCGCGCGGCCTCGCGCAAGCGTCGCAGCTCCGAGCCGTAGAAGGCCCTCGGGTCGGTGTACGGATCGGTGTTCCTGGGCTCGGTCATCACCAAGGCCCCTTTCACGCAACGCACTTGCCTGCCGCACAGAGCGTAGCCACCGAGGGACGGCCGGTGCGGCCGAACGCGAGGAACCGTCTCTCGTGACGAAGCATCAGCGAGTCGGCTCGCCAAGCGAGTTGCAGAGATTTCTCTGCAGACGACTCTATGCAGAGAAGTCTCTGCAACCTAGATTGCCGATATGAGCGACGAGACGGAGCCCGGCGCGGCCGGGCAGAAGCCCGTACGGCACCTTGACGCCCGCAGTCTGCGCGGCCTGGCGCACCCCTTGCGCATGAGCATCCTCGACGCGCTGACTCTCGACGGCCCCGCCACAGCCACGGGACTGTCCGCGCGTCTCGGCGAGAACACCGGCACCGTGAGCTGGCATCTGCGCCATCTCGCCCAGCACGGGTTCATCGAGGAGGAGACGGGACGGGGCACCAAGCGTGAGCGCTGGTGGCGAGTCATCGAGGACACGAAGGTCCTGGAGACCGCCGACTTCCGCGACGACCCCGGCACGAGGGGCGCCCTCTCCATCTATATGCACGAGTTGGTGCAGCAGTACTTCAGCCGGGTCACGAACTACCTGAGCGAGGACTGGGACGGCGACTGGCAGCGCGCCGGCACCATCGGCGACTGGCGTAACCTGCGGCTGACACCGGATCAACTCACGTCGCTCAACGCGGAGATCATGAACCTGATCGCGCGCTACGCGGCTGCGCCCGGTGAGGCGACCGAGGGTGCGCTGCCGGTCATCGTGCAGCTCCAGTCGTTCCCCCGCAAGGAACGGGAGAACTCATGAGCCACGGCATACGTGTCAGTCTGCTGCGCCGGCACCGGGACTTCCGTCTGCTGTGGTGCGGGGAGACCGCGGGGAAGTTCGGCGCCTCCGTCACCGGTGTGGCCACGCCCCTGATCGCCGTCTCCACCCTGCATGCGGACGCATGGGAAGTCGGCGTCCTGGGTGCCTCGGCCTGGGTGCCGTGGCTGGTCATCGGTCTGCCCGTCGGAGCGTGGGTGGACCGGACGCGCCGCCGGCCCGTCATGCTGACCGCTGCCGCGGTGTCGCTACTTCTGTTCGCGCTCGTTCCGGTCGCGGCTCAAGCCGGTTTCCTCACCATCGGCCTGCTGGTGGCCGTCGCACTGCTCACCGGCACCGCCGCCGTCTTCTTCCAGACCGCCTACACCGCGTACCTCCCCGGCATCCTCGCCCCCGAAGACCAGGCCGAAGGCAATGCGAAGCTGCACGGCAGCGCATCCGCCGCACAGATCGCCGGTCTCGCTTCGGGCGGTCTGATCGGGCAGGTGGCGGGGGCGGTGAACGCGATGTTCGCCAACGCGGCGACCTTCCTCGTCTCCTTCATCTGCCTGGCGGGCATCCACCATCGCGAGCCGCGCCGCGAGAAGACGGCGGTCCGCGAGACGCTGCTCGGCGAGGTCGGTGAGGGTCTGCGGCTGGTCGCCGGCGACCCCTGGCTGCGGTCGCTGACCCTCTTCGGAGCCGCGTCGAACCTTGCCCTCATGGGCTATCAGTCGATCCAGGTCGTCTTTCTCGTCCAGGTCGTCGGCCTGGATCCCGGGGCGGTCGGCGGACTCATCGCGGCCGCCGGCACGGGCGGTATCGCCGGTGCGTTCGTCGCCCGCCGGGTCGCGGGCCGGACGGGGACCGCCCGTGCGATGCTGCTGTTCGAGCTGGTGTTCGCGGTCTTCGCGCTGCTCATCCCGACCGCCTCCGTCGGAGCCGGGCTCGTCCTCTTCACCGTCGGCGGGTTCTGTGTGTCGGCGGGTGTGGTCGGCGGCAACGTCGTCAAGGCGGGCTTCCAGCAGCGCTACTGCCCGCCGGAGCTCTTCGGGCGTCTCACCGCGAGCTCGTCCTTCCTCAACTTCGGAACTATTCCCCTGGGTGCACTGCTCGGCGGATGGCTGGGAACCGTCTTCGACCTCCGCACCGCCATGTGGATCACGACGGCCGGAGTACCGCTGGCCGCGCTCATCCTCCTCTTCTCCCCCATCGGGCGCGTTCGCGACCTGCCGACGGCGCCACCTCAGCCCCCGGGTGCACCGGGGCATCCGGGTTCCCGGCCGGAGCCGCCCTGGAGCCGACGTCACAGCCGCAGTGGCGAGTCGCAGCCGCACTGATGACACGCCGCGGCGCCTGCCCTTGTCCGGTCGGGGAC
>NZ_JBSGZO010000043.1:0-33598 GCF_053611045.1 Streptomyces sp. NPDC054841
GCCCGGGCCTCGCCCGCCGCAGCCGCCCGCTTGAGTGCCGCCGACAGCGGGGCTTCCTGCTCGTCGAAGTCAGACACCGTGCTCCTCCGGCATGATCGAGTCGATCGAATCGTCGAGATGGGGCGCGAGTGCGGCCCTCGCGCGGGACAGATGCGACTTCACGGTTCCGGCGGCTATGCCCGCCTCGGCCGCCACCTGCTCCACGGACAGATCGCAGACGTAGTGCAGGACGGCCACCCGCCGCTGCCGCTCGGACAGCCGCCGCAGCGCCGCGACCAGCGCCACCGTGCCGGGACCCGGCTCCGTCGCGGCCGGAACCCGGCCCTCCTGATGCCGCCGCCAGGCCTCCGCCGACCGCCCGCGGCGACGCCACCGGCTGACCGCGAGCCGCCAGGCCACCGTCCTGATCCAGGCCTCGGGCCCGGCGTCGCGGCGCAGCTTCGAGCGCCGCCCCCAGGCCCGTACGAACGCCTCCTGGACGACGTCCTGCGCCTCATGGAGGTCCCCGGTCATCAGGTACACCTGCCCGACCAGCCGTTTCACGGATTGCGCGTAGAACTCCTCGAACTCCTCGGTGGTCACTTCGCGGCTCCGTAGTACTGGTCGGCGGTGAGATCTCGCGCTGTATACGCCCCAGGGCAGCGCTCCGGTTTACCCGCGCACCGAAAATCCCGGCGGTTTACCCTGGAGACCCCCGGCCCGTTCGACGTGTCGGGCGGTTCGCGTTGCCCACCCCCCTGCTCGCCCCCTTGGACTCCGGACGGAACCCCTTCATGAGCCTGCACGGTCTGCTCGACGCCGTAGTCAAGGACCCCGCCCTCGCCGAAGCGGTCCAAGCGGCCACGGACGGTAACCGGACCTATGTCGACCTGGTCGGCCCGCCGGCCGCACGGCCCTTCACGGTGGCCGCGCTGGCCCGGGAGGCCGGGCGGCCGGTGCTCGCCGTGACCGCGACCGGACGCGAGGCCGAGGATCTCGCGGCGGCGCTGCGCTCGCTGCTCGACCCGGACACGGTCGTCGAGTACCCGTCGTGGGAGACCCTTCCGCACGAGCGGCTCTCCCCCCGCTCCGACACCGTGGGCCGGCGGCTCGCCGTGCTGCGCCGCCTCGCCCACCCCAGCCCGGACGATCCCACCGCCGGTCCGGTCAGCGTCGTCGTCGCGCCCGTACGGTCCGTGCTGCAGCCGCAGGTGAAGGGCCTCGGCGACCTGGAGCCGGTGGCGCTGCGCAGTGGCCGGACCGCCGATCTGGAAGAGGTCGTGGACGGGCTCGCGGCCGCCGCGTACTCACGGGTGGAGCTGGTCGAGAAGCGCGGTGAGTTCGCGGTGCGCGGCGGCATCCTCGACGTCTTCCCGCCGACCGAGGAGCATCCGCTCCGGATCGAGTTCTGGGGTGACGACGTCGAGGAGATCCGCTACTTCAAGATCGCCGACCAGCGCTCCCTGGAGGTCGCCGAACACGGACTGTGGGCGCCGCCGTGCCGTGAGCTGCTGCTCACGGACGAAGTACGGGAGCGGGCGGCGGCGCTCGCCGAGGCCCACCCCGAGCTGGGCGAACTGCTCGGCAGGATCGCCGAGGGCATCGCGGTCGAGGGCATGGAGTCCCTCGCCCCGGTCCTCGTGGACGACATGGAGCTGCTGCTCGACGTCCTTCCGGCGGGCTCGATGGCCGTGGTGTGCGACCCCGAGCGGGTGCGTACGCGGGCGGCGGATCTCGTCGCGACGAGTCAGGAGTTCCTCCAGGCGTCCTGGGCGGCGAGCGCGGGCGGCGGCAAGGCCCCGATCGACGTCGGCGCGGCCTCGCTGTGGGGCATCGCGGATGTCCGGGACCGGGCGCGCGAGCTCGGGATGATGTGGTGGTCGGTGTCGCCGTTCGCGGCCGACGAAGCCCTGACGTCCGACGCCGACGCGGCGGGCGACCCCGACACGCTGAAGCTGGGCATGCACGCCCCGGAGATGTACCGCGGCGACACCGCCCGCGCCCTCGCCGACACCAAGGGCTGGCTCGCGGACGGCTGGCGCACGGTCTTCGTGACCGAGGGACACGGCCCCGCGGCCCGTACCGTCGAGGTCCTCGGCGGCGAGGGCATCGCGGCGCGTCTCGATGCCGATCTGGACGCGATCTCCCCGTCCGTCGTCCATGTCGCCACCGGCTCCATCGACTACGGCTTCATCGACCCCGGCCTCAGGATCGCCGTCCTGACCGAGACCGACCTGTCCGGCCAGAAGGCCGCGGGCAAGGACGGCGCCCGGATGCCGACCCGGCGCCGCAAGCAGATCGACCCGCTCACCCTGGAGGTCGGCGACTACATCGTGCACGAGCAGCACGGCGTGGGCCGCTACCTGGAGATGGTGCAGCGCACCGTCCAGGGCGCGACCCGCGAGTACCTGCTCGTCGAGTACGCCCCGGCCAAGCGCGGCCAGCCCGGCGACCGCCTGTACATCCCCACCGACCAGCTGGAGCAGGTCACCAAGTACGTGGGCGGTGAGGCGCCGACGCTGCACCGGCTCGGCGGCGCGGACTGGACGAAGACGAAGGCACGCGCGAAGAAGGCGGTCAAGGAGATCGCCGCGGATCTGATCAAGCTGTACAGCGCCCGGATGGCGGCGCCCGGCCACGCCTTCGGCACGGACACCCCCTGGCAGCGCGAGCTGGAGGACGCCTTCCCGTACGTGGAGACGCCCGACCAGCTGTCGACCATCGCCGAGGTGAAGGAGGACATGGAGAAGTCGGTTCCCATGGACCGGCTGATCTGCGGCGACGTCGGCTACGGAAAGACGGAGATCGCGGTGCGGGCGGCCTTCAAGGCCGTCCAGGACGGCAAGCAGGTCGCGGTCCTCGTCCCCACGACGCTGCTGGTGCAGCAGCACTACGGCACCTTCTCCGAGCGGTACTCCCAATTCCCGGTCGCGACGCGGGCGTTGTCCCGCTTCCAGTCCGACGCGGAGGCGAAGGCGACGCTGGAGGGGCTGCGGGACGGTTCGGTCGACATCGTCATCGGCACGCACCGGCTCTTCTCCTCCGAGACCACGTTCAAGGACCTGGGCCTGGTCATCGTGGACGAGGAGCAGCGGTTCGGCGTCGAGCACAAGGAGCAGCTGAAGAAGCTCCGCGCCAACGTCGACGTCCTCACCATGTCCGCCACCCCCATCCCGCGTACGCTCGAAATGGCGGTCACCGGCATCCGCGAGATGTCCACGATCACGACGCCCCCGGAGGAGCGGCACCCGGTCCTCACCTTCGTCGGTCCGTACGAGGAGAGGCAGCTCGGCGCGGCCATCCGCCGTGAACTGCTGCGCGAGGGCCAGGTCTTCTACATCCACAACCGGGTGGAGTCGATCGACCGGGCCGCGGCCCGGCTGCGCGACATCGTGCCCGAGGCCCGGATCGCGACCGCCCACGGCCAGATGCCCGAGTCGCAACTCGAGCAGGTCGTGGTGGACTTCTGGGAGAAGAAGTTCGACGTGCTCGTCTCGACCACGATCGTCGAGTCCGGCATCGACATCTCCAACGCGAACACCCTGATCGTGGAGCGCGGCGACAACTTCGGTCTCTCGCAGCTGCACCAGCTGCGCGGCCGCGTGGGCCGTGGCCGCGAGCGCGGCTACGCCTACTTCCTCTACCCGCCGGAGAAGCCGCTCACCGAGACCGCCCACGAGCGGCTCGCGACGATCGCCCAGCACACCGAGATGGGCGCGGGCATGTACGTCGCGATGAAGGACCTGGAGATCCGCGGCGCGGGCAATCTGCTCGGCGGCGAGCAGTCGGGCCACATCGCGGGCGTCGGCTTCGACCTGTACATCCGCATGGTGGGCGAGGCGGTCGCCGACTACCGCGCCGCGGTCGAGGGCGGCCTGTCTCCGGACGAGCAGCCCCCGCTCGAGGTCAAGATCGAGCTTCCCGTCGACGCGCACGTCCCGCACGACTACGCGCCGGGCGAACGGCTGCGTCTGCAGGCCTACCGGGCGATCGCGTCCGCCAACTCGGAAGAGGACATCAGGGCCGTACGGGAGGAGCTCACCGACCGCTACGGCAAGCTGCCGGAGCCGGTCGAGAACCTGCTGCTGGTGGCCGGTCTGCGGATGCTCGCACGGGCGTGCGGGGTCGGCGAGATCGTCCTCCAGGGTCCGAACATCCGCTTCGCGCCGGTGGAGTTGAGGGAGTCGCAGGAGCTGCGGCTGAAGCGGCTCCATCCGCGCTCGGTCATCAAGCCGGCGGTGCACCAGGTGCTGGTGCCGCGCCCGACGACGGGCAAGATCGGCGGCAAGCCGGTGGTGGGCCGGGAGCTGCTCGCGTGGACGGGCGAGTTCCTGACGACGATCCTGGGGTCGTAGCCATCGCGGGTGCTCGGGCTGGGCGCCCCGCCTCAACGGGTCAGCCGGATCACCGACCTGACGGCCTGCGCCAGGGCAGGCGCGCGGCCCGACCAGGCGATGGTGTCCGCAACCGTAAGGCGGAGTACTGACCTCTCCCTCCTCCTGCTGCCACGGAGGACCGCAGCAGCCCAGTATGCCGAGGCTCATGAGCGGGCGGGGCCCTTAGTGCGTCCGGGACGTCCCGCCTAGGATCGCGTCCATGATTCGCGCTGTGGTGTTCGACGTCGGTGAGTGCCTGGTAGACGAGACCCGGGAGTACGGGACGTGGGCGGACTGGCTGGGCGTCCCCCGCCACACCTTCGCCGCGATGTTCGGCTCCGTCATTGCCCAGGGCCGTGACTACCGCGAGACGTTCCAGGAGTTTCAGCCGGGATTCGACCTGTACGAGCAGCGCGAAGCGCGCGCGGCCGCAGGTCAACCCGAGTGGTTCGGTGAGGACGACCTGTACCCCGATGTCCGCCCGGCGCTGGCCGCGCTGCGCGAGGCTGGGCTCTGGCTGGGCATCGCTGGGAACCAGACGGTGCGCGCTGGCACGATCCTGCGCGACCTGTTCGCCAAGGAGGTCGACCTGATCGGCACCAGCGACGACTGGGGCGCGAGCAAGCCCGACCCCGCGTTCTTCGTCCGCGTCGCCGAGGTCGTCCCGTTCCCGGCCGACGAGATCCTGTACGTCGGCGACCGCGTCGACAACGACATCCGCCCGGCGATCGCCGCCGGGATGGCGACGGCCCTGGTCCACCGCGGCCCCTGGGCGACGATCCAGTGGAGCACCGAGGACGCGAAGAGGCTGCCGACCATGCGGGTCGACAGCCTCCTGGAGCTCCGCGAGCGGATTGAGCAGCTCAACCAGTCAGCGCGCTGACGGTCGTTCCCCACCCGTACAACTGCTCGTCAAGGTCGCGGACGCAGCGCTCGTGCTGCCACGGCGCGATCGCTCGGCGCACGTCCCGTACGCGGTCCATGCCCGTCGCGTACCAGGTGACCGCCAACTGCTCCAGCGCACGGATGGCGTACGCGCAGACCTCCTCGGGCCGCCCGGCTGCGGCCTCCACGGCCGCCAGGTCCCCGAGGACCACAGTGCGCTGCTTCTCCTCGTCAGGCCGCAGCTCATCGAGGACACGAAGGAGTGTCTCGCGGGCCTGCGGCAGGTGCATGGCCTGGAGCTGGGTGTTCCCCTTGAACGCCGCCAGCCGGACCGGACTGAACCAGTCCATCCACTCGGGATTCGGGTGGGCGGATCCGGCAGCGAGTACGTCCTCGGCGTGGCCGATCAGGTGGAGCGCCGTCCGCGGGTTGCCGCACCGCGTCTCACACTCAGCCTCGACCGCGTCCAGCCAGGCGAGGAACTCCGCCGACGCCGGGCCGCGCCGGGCGTAGGTCCGCGCGGCAACCATCCGTTCCGCGGCGTCCTCGCGGCGGCCTGCCCATCCCGGGATGAACGCGGTGTGCGCGAGGATCGCTGAGCCTAGCAGCGGCTCGTCGGCCTCACCGGCCGCCTGGAGCGCCCGCAGGAGGGTGTCGCCAGAGCGCTCGGGCTGACGCAGGTCGAAGAACTCGATCCGGCCGCACAGAAGGTAGGTCTCGGCGAGGGACGCGGCGACCGCTTGCCGGGTGGCGCCAGCGGTTTCCGTCAGCAGCGCGATGCCGAGGGCAGCGTGTGCGCTCGCGGACGGGTGGAGCGTGGCGGGCGCGACAGTCCAGTACAGGCGGCGATGGGCTCGCGTTACGGAAGCGAAGTCGCCACCTGCGGTAGCCGGTTGGAGTGCCTTGGCGGACTGAGCGGGCACGGTGGCAAGCCCTACGGCCGCTACTGTCGAGGCAACAGCGGCCCGACGCCCAGGGGTTGGGCGGGCATCGCGTCCGCTCGGCGGGGTAAACCCGAGGGCTTCGATGTCCTGGCCCAGGAGCTGGGTGAGAACCTGCTGGCAGTCCGGGTGCGGCCACGGCGGGTTCTCGGACTCCCACCGCCGAATCTGGCGCACGCCCACAGGCAGGCCCTGTTTGCTCATCGCTGTCGCGAGGGCCTGCTGGGATGGGTAGCCCGCCGCGAGGCGGGCGGCCTTGAGACGGGTGTTTCCAGCGGATCGGGGCACGCTCAACCTCCGTGGCTCATGGGTGCATCGCCAGTGTCATGACAGGTCCGCTCCATGGCCAGTACTCACCCTCACGGTCCTGTAAAAGCCCTCTTTGGTGCAAAGAGAAGCCCTCTCCAAGCCCTCGTTCCTCGCTGTGATTGGGGCCACTCTGGTCACCTTGCCCACGCCACGGGAACGAGGAGCTCACGGCGATGCAAACCCCACGAACGGCCAGAACCCAAACGGGCTGCGTCC
Organism: Streptomyces sp. NPDC054841; assembly: GCF_053611045.1. Lineage (NCBI taxonomy): Bacteria > Bacillati > Actinomycetota > Actinomycetes > Kitasatosporales > Streptomycetaceae > Streptomyces > Streptomyces sp. NPDC054841. Next base: position 6,707 of record NZ_JBSGZO010000043.1, read on the forward strand.
CCATGGCCACCGGCCAGCGCTGGGATGCCGTCCGAGTTCCAAGGAGCGTCGGCCTCACCGCACTGGGCATCCTCGGCTCCCGCTCCGGCGCCGTCATCGAAGACCCCAACTCAATGGTCCTGTACTGGTTCGTAGCGCCCGGCAGCAGCGCCGGATGGGACGTCACCAACACCCGCGCGCTCGGCCAGGACGCGTTCGTCGCCGTCCCGCTACCGCGACGCACTCAAGGCCCTGGCCCGCACTGGCGGATCTGTCCAGGCGACGGAGCGTGGAGCACAGACGTCAAGGCCCTCCGTGCTGCGATCGGGGACGCCCTCGACCCGGCGGCCGGGAAGGCTCGTGCGTCATGAGCCACACCATCATCCGTCTCGCCGACTGGACGCTGGGTCCGGACCGCTCCGAAGGCGTGTCGGCGCCGATCCGCGAGATCGAGTGCACCACGTGTTACGAGCGCTCCGAGGCTTCCACCGAGCAGGTCGGCCCCGATTCGTGGGCCATCGCCCACACGGGCCGCACCGGTCACAACGGGTTCCGGGAGATCGTGACCGCGTTCCTCCGCGTCACGCCCGCGCCCGGCAACCCCCTGCACGAAGGGAGCTCGATGTGATCTGCGTGGAGTGCCAGCAGGCCATCCAGCCCGGCGAGAAGTACGCCGCGCACGACATCCACTCGGCATCGGGCGCCGGCGCCACGGTCTATCGGCACGTCGTCTGCCCGCCCCGCCGCGATTCCTGAGCTCCCGCGCGCTGCCGGCCGACCGGCAGCGCGCGGGTCCGCCTGGCCGGAGTCCCTGCACGGATGACCGGCCGAGGCGGAGAAGGGGCCCTCCAGGGCCCCGGCACGTGCACCACGGCACGGGGGAGGGCCCTGCGCCGAGCACACACGAAGGAGCATCGCATGACCACTCTTGCAACGGAATCGGTCCACGGGCGCACGCTCGTCGACCCCGAGCTGTTCGGCCGGCTCACCGACTTCTGCGCCGAGGAGTACGGCCTGGAACGGTGCGTCGCCGAGCGCGTGATGGACCAGGGCCTGGCCTTCCTCGACGTGATGGGCCGCACTGGTGAAGGCCTGTCCCCGTCGAAGCAGGTCGACCCGGCGTGGCACACGTTCATGCTGCACAGCGCCGAGTACACCGCTTGGTGCGAGCAGCGCTTCGATCGGTACATCCACCACGCCCCGAAGTCTCGATACCGGGACAAGGCGACGATGGTCGACGTCGTCGGGAAGATCCGTGCCGCGGGCTACATGGTCGACGAGTCCCTATGGGGCACGAAGGCGGAGTGCAACGAGCCGACATGCTGTGGAGACGGCCCCTGCTGCTGACCGATCCCTGGACGGGCCGTCGCACGATCGGGGCGGCCCGCCCGCTCGACACAGAACGGACCCTGCGGTGCCCGCCCACTCCGCACCCTCCTCCGGCCGCTCCCGCGTGACGCTCTTTCCGCTGGAAGGCCTCAGCGTCGCCTACACCACCCAGTCCAGCGACGAACGCGGCCTCGGCGACATCGCCATCGTCGCCGTCACCGCTCCCCACGCAGACGCGAAGGCTGCTGGCAATGCCCTTTGGGCGCTCGCCCGTAGCATGTACGCCAACGAGCCCACCAAGCAGCAGCAAGCCCGCTGGATCCTCACCCAGGCCAGCCGTGCCCGCATGGTCTCTGCCCCGAGCTACCGCGACCTGCCCGATGCCGAGTGGACCGCCGAGTTGGACCGGCCGTTTGCACTGGACGGCCTCTTCGCCAACCACGACATGCTGATCACCGGCCGTCTCACGCTTGGTTGAATCCCTGATGCTGCCCCGGCTGACCACCCGTCCCGGTCGGCCGGGGCTCCGTTCTTGGCCATCACCTCGGGCTGGCCGCGACGCAGCCGTTCGACGAAGGTCGGAATGGTCCCCGATTCACGTGCTCACCGAAGGGTGATACCTGCGGTCACCCCTCCTCGAACGACAGCCGTCGGTCATCGGCTCAGGGCTGCTGCCGAGCGAGACCACGCTGGGCATCGGGAAGGTGTGACACGGCTGGGCCCATGCCGCTCAGACAGGCCCTACGATCCTTGCGTGCCCGACTCGATACGTACGCCGCGCGCCCTCCTGACCGCCGTCGCTCTGGCCTCCGTCCTCCTCACGGGCTGCACACCGGGCGACGGCGACGGCAACGGCCCCGGCCCCTCGGCCGGTCGCGCGGTCAGCCCGCTCGGCAATCCGGACGGTACGAAGCCCGGCCTCGCGCCCATCGCGTCCGAGGCGGACAGGGCAGCGGCAAGGAAGCTGATCGAAACCGTGGCGACAAAGGGACGCGGTCCGAAGACGGGCTACGCCAGGGACGAGTTCGGGTACGCGTGGATGGACACGGCCGACGGCGTCCCCCTGGCGCGCAACGGCTGCGACACCCGGATTATCTCTATGCTTCGCGCCGTGATGAGACTGTTCTCGCAGCGTATGCAGGGTGTGGTCGGCTGTGCGTAGTGAGAGGCACATGAGTCACAGGATGCTGTCTACTCGCGGCAAGAGGGCCGTCCTTACGGTCGCCGTTGCCGCCGCGCTCGTCGCGGGCTGCGCTGACCTGGAGTCGGGCGGCAGCTCTGAGGGGTCCGGACCGGACGTCGCTGCCGGGCGGGCGGCGAGCCCGCTGACGAATCCGGACGGAACGAAGCCGGGGCTCGGCGCGCTCACGTCGGAGACGGACAAGGCGAACGCGCGCAAGCCCGTCGAAGAACTCACAGTCAAGGGACGTGGGCCGAAGACGGGATACGAGCGGGACAAGTTCGGCTATGCGTGGATGGACACGGCGGATGGGGTGCCGCTGGCGAGGAACGGTTGTGACACGCGGAACGACTTGCTGAAGCTCCATGGCCGGAACGTCCAGTTCCGAGCCGGTTCCGACTGCGTGGTCGTGTCGATGGACCTGTACGACCCGTACACCGGCAAGGAAATCGCCTGGAAGAAGGAGAAGGCCACCGAGGTCCAGATAGATCACGTGGTGCCGTTGTCGTACGCCTGGCAGATGGGGGCTTCTCGCTGGAGCAAGGACAAGCGGGAGCAGTTGGCCAACGACGTGCTGAATCTTCTGCCGGTCTCGGGCTCCACGAACTCCGCCAAGCGCGACTCCGGCCCGGCATCCTGGCTGCCGCCGAACAAGTCGATCCGGTGCTCGTACGCAGTGCGGTTCGCGCAGGTGGCTCTCAAGTACGACCTCGCGGTGACGACGGCGGACAGGGCGACGATGTTGAAGCAGTGCCAGGGCTGACAACACCCCCATGACCGTCCTGGTCACCGGCTGCAGGGCCCATGTCGGACGCGGTGGCTAAGGTGCGCTGTCATGGACGCTGCCGATCTCGACCGTCAGGCCCGGACGTTGTCCGGCTGTATTCCTCCGTTCCTGGTCTCCCGGCTTCTTGAGCTCGGCCACAGTGAGGAGGTGGAGGTCCGGTCCCGTGACGGGGAATGGTTCTGCGCGCGGGCCTGGGCACAGCTGCTCAGCGACCAGGGCCAGCAAGCCGAGGCGCTGGAGGTGCTTTCTCCGTACCTCGCCACGGGCTGGTGGCCGGCCGCCCGGGCACAGGCGGAGCTGCTGGAGAGCTGGGGGCGGGCTGAGGAGGCGATCGTCCTGGCCCGGCCGTACACAGAGGTCGGAGGGCTTCCGCTCGAGTTCTTCGCGCGGCTGCTGGCCCGGCACGGGCGTACTGACGAGGCGGTCACTCGGCTGAGCGCCGGAATGGAGGACTGGGTTCTTGCCACCGCTCTGGTCGACATCGCCGAGGGAACAGGCCGGGACGAAGACGTCGCCGCGCTGCTGGCCGCCCGGATTCCGGCTCAGCACCGGTGTGACAGCCCGTGGTGCTGCCGTGGCCTCGACCCCGACACGGCGATCGGGCTGCTTGCCGCGATCCGTGAACGCCAGGGCCGCATCGACGAAGCGATCGCCCTGCTGCACACCCGGCAGCTCATCACCTCCGTCAACAACCACGACCCGCTGGCCGACCTGTTGGCGAGACACGATCGGATCGAGGAACTGCGTGCGTACGCGGCGACAGAGGATCTCGGTGACGCCGCGCGGCGCCTAGCCGAGGTGCTGGAGGAGCGCGGTGACGTGGAAGGCGCGATCGCCGTGTACCGGCAGGCCGACCGACCCGGGGCGCACGATCCCAACTCGGCTTTCGAGCTCGCGCAGCTCCTGGCGCGCCACGGTCGAGGCGACGAAGCGATCGACGTGATGCGCGGCCAGGCCGACGCCCATGTCGGGGACGACTGGATCCTCCATTCTCTGTCCGGCCTGTACCTCGACCAGGGCCGCCCCGAGGAAGGCCTGGCGCACCTCGACGCCCTTGCCGCCGCCCGCGGGTGCGAGGAGGACTGGGACCTGTACTGGATACGGCTGCCGCTGATCGCCGCACGCGATGGCGTCGACGAAGCGATCGCACGGGCCCGCTCCCACCCGGAGGGCTCCACCTCGTACGCGGCGCCGCACATCGCTGAGCTGCTCGCCGGTGCCGGACGCACCGAGGAGGCCGTTGCCGTTCTCGAACAGCACGCCCCCGCGAACAGCATCGACCTTGCCGGCCACCTCATCGACCTCGGTCGCGTCAAGGACGCTGTCGCACTTCTTCAGCAGCGCGATTCCGAGCCGGTCTCACCTGTCTGGACCGGCTCGCTCTTCAATGATCCCCCATTCTGACTCCGCCTCTCACGGCTGTCCGGCAGACGACACTCAAGCCGGACAGCCGCGGACGGCTGTAGAGCGAGGGCTATGGAGACGGAACAGCCCGCATGGCACGGCGGAGACTGGCTCGTGCCGCGGTGAGGTCGTCCTCCGCCTCACGCAGTTGGCCCTCCAATGCGGCGATCTGGTCCCTGGCCTCTGACAGTGCTCGCTCCAGCGCGGTATTCCGCTGCTCGATCTGCTGTACCCGCTCGATCAACTCGTGCTGGTTCACGCCCTCCAATTCGGCGCCAAGAGACAGCCTGACCCGGTTACGGAGCCGATCGCGCTCCTCCTTGAGGTCCTTGATCTCTTCGCGGGCCAGTGCAAGGTCCGTCCGCAACCCGGCCTGAGACACCCGGGACGCTTCCGGAGTGCGGGAGCTCTGGCGACCCCGCGTTCGCTGGGCGGTGATGCCGTCCTGAACGGCCTGATGCACCTGAGGCTGGTTGTAGACGAACCACGTGGATACCGAGGCCTCCCGGGCTACTTGGGCGACGGTGATCCGTTGTCCCGAGCGGAGAAGACCGTCCACGGCGTCGAGTGCACGCCTGGTCTTGTCTTCGCTGTCCTTGGAGCGGCTGACGCGCAGCCGCTCGACCCGGGCGTTCCGGTCGTTGCCGCCGGAAGCAGCAGGGATTTTCATTCGGAGCTCCGTGTCGTCAGCGTCTGCAGAGGGATGAAGGCCGCTGCCGAACGTGCCTTGCGCAGCTCGCGTGAGGCGGATTCGACGGCGGCCCGCTCCTCGGCGGGCAGCGCGTCGAGTTTCCGCCGCATCTCGTCGGCCGACTTCGAGTAGGCGCGGATCTGGTCATCGAGATTGCGCACGACCCAGTCGGCGGCCTCCATCGCGAGGGCGGCTTCCTTGTCGGCGCGCAGGTCCGCGATCTGCTGTTCCAGGGCGGGGAGGTAGGAGGGGTCGGGGCGGTAGAAGTCGCATCCGGCGCACTGGAAGCGGATGCGGCAGTGGCCGCCGCCGGCCTTGACGTTGCTCGGCTCGGTGCAGCCGCCGTAGGGAACCCCGACGCTTTCCACCTCGTAGGCGAGGGGATCGCCGAATCCGCGGGCTGTTCCGTGCCGGTCGACGGCGAGTGCCGCGACCGTTCGCACGGCCTCCTGCTTTCGGCTGAGGGAGACCTTGTAGTAGCCCATGGTCACGTCCAGCGAACGGTGGTCCATGAGTTCCCGCAGGACGTCGGGGCGAGTGCCCGCGTCCGCATGGCGCTGGGCGTAAGCGTGGCGGAAGCCGTACGGGACGACCTGGGTCCGGTCGTAGGCGAGCGGGGTGCCGTCCTCGTCGAGCCGGTCGTCCACAAGATCTGGGATCAGTTCGTCGATCCAGTTCCGGAAGATCCGGTTGCAGAAGTGCGAAGTGTTCAGATGCCCGCGGCGCGGACGGTTGCGCTGTCCCGGCGAGGGAAACAGCCACTGGGCGCAGGCCGGTACGGCCGGTAGCGCATCGAGCTCTTTCTGCCAGGTTTCGATCAGTTGGGCGGTGCTCTCCGAGATCGGCAGCCGACGGCCGTGGCGTCGCCGTTTGTGATTGTCGTAGATCAGCGTCGGTTTGCCGTCGACCCGCTCCAGGCAGTCGCGGTGCAGGCTGGTGACCTCGCCCGGACGTCGGCCGGTGTCCCGGAGGACCGCGTAGACCACCTGGTACATCCGCGCGAAGTCAGCCGCCGTCCAGCCGCCGCTCGCGTACCCCGTCGAGGTGCCCAGCAGACCGAGGTGCACGTCGAGCTGGGCGATGACGTGCTCGGGGATCGCGCGGCCGAGATCGTCCTCGGTCACTTCCACGGCGGCGATGCTGTGGAAGCGGGGGTTGAGCGCGAACCCGCCGGGCACGTGGTCCATCATCCCGGCCTGACGGGCGTATTCCAGGAACGTGCGCCAGTGGCGGAGCAGGGCTCTGCGGTGGCTGGTGGAGTAGTCGTGACCGTCCTCGGGACGCTTGGTGATTCGGAACGTGTCTACTACGGCGTTCATGTCAGCCATGGCGAGAAGCCCCGGCTCATCCCCGTGGGGGCGGCCTGCCAGCGCGGAGGACGCGATGGTCGCCGCGTAGACGGTCTGCCGTAGGTCCATGACGTTGGGGCGTGCCGTGCGGCCGTACTCCTTGACCAGTTCCCGTAGCCAACGCTGACGTACCGGACGGAAGTCGATGTTGCCGTGGACAGCGGCGTACTTGCGACCACGCCCTGCCGTCAGCCCGATGAGGGCGCACTCCCATACGTCGTCCGAGGTCGGATCGGTGCCCTCGAACTCGACGCGTGCGCGTCGGATGTGCAGGAGAACACCGTTCAGGACGCCGGAGGTCGCAGCCGGAAGCCCGGAGGAGAAGGAGGCGTCTAGGTCGAGGAGCGAGCCGAGTCCGGCGGGGAGGCCGGCCACAATGCGGCGCACTCGCTGGGGGACCAGGCTGATCCCGGAGTCGTCGCGCTGTTGGAGCCCGTACAGGAGCTCCTGGCGGACTGCAGGGCTCACCCCGGCGAGCGAGAACTGGGAGACGCCTGGCATCGCCCCGTCCGCAGAGGTGTTGGGTCTGCGGCGTGCTGGATCTGGGGAGTGCATGGTGTCGAAGTCCGCAGGGTTCCCGAGGAGATACCGGGCTTTCCGGCAGGCGTCGCAACGGGATCCGTTGCTCGCGACATGAGTGGCACAGGCGACCACGGAGCAGACGAACACGCTGGTCGTCGGGTTGCGGGGATCGGCAGTGAACAGTGCCTGAACGGGATCCCATTCATCTGTGCGCCAGCCCGAGGGGAGTCGTGCCGCGAGCCATGACGGCCACTCCGGAACGCCGGGGACGGAAGAAACGGCAGCGGAGCGGAGGAGCGCAATGGTCATCGCAGTAGCTCCGGCGCGAGACTTTCGACGGCCGCGACGGCTGCGCGGAGATCCTCGTCCTGGGCGTGCAGGTACACGGCCGTACTCGCCGAGGAGACGTGCCCTAGGAGGGTCTGCACGACGTCCGGGGCGACCCCGTTGCGGATCCAGCGGGTGGCGGCTGTGTGCCGCATCATGTGTGGCCGGGCGGTCAGACCACAGCGCCTTCCGATCCGTTCGATCACCTGCTTGGTATTGGAGTACGAGAGCGGACGCCCCGCGTGGACGCCGACGAGGTTGAGGAAGACGTAGTCACAGTCGGCGGCGCCGACTACCTGTTCACGCTCGGCGAGATGATCGCGGTATCGGTGCACCACTTCCGGTGTGAGTGGGACCATGCGAGGGCGCCCGGCCTTGGCCCGCGCCCCGTTGACGTTGTCCTGACGGGGCCTGACGTGCAGGTGCGCGCCACCGGTTCGGCAGCCCAAGTGCGTGGAGTCGGGGAGTAGATGCATGTCCTCACGCCGCAGTCCAAGGGCTTCGCCGATGCGAAGGCCCGCTTCCACCAGGACGGTCAGCAGCAGCCGGTCACGCGCAGTGCGAGCGGCGTCGATGACCTGCTCCGTCTGGACGCCGGTGAGCGTCTGTGGTGCCCGCTCGATCTCCGGCGCCTTCAGGACGCGGGCTTTGACCATCAGGTGCTGGCCGCCTTCGCCGGGATCGAAGCCGGCCGGGGCGTGGGCGAGGAAGCGCGGCTCGCTGAGACGGGCGGCGACTTCGTGATCCACGTGCCCCTGGACGGCGCAGTAGCGGAGGAACTCACACACCGCCGTGAGCGTGGCGTTGACGGTCTTGCCGGACGGAGGCCGTCCGTACTGGGTCGGTGTCCGTTCGATGTGGAACTTGAACAGACTCATGTCCCCGAGCCGGACGGTTCTCCAGTCGGTGCCCCGCTCTGCGCACCAATTGAGGAAGCGGCCGATTCTGGGGATGTACGCGCGCTGTGTCTGCGGTGATCGCCCGGCTCCGCGCAGATACAGGGAGAACTCACGGGCTTCGGGGTGAGGTGCGTACGTTTCCTCGTCGACCAGGAGCCAGGTGGTCTCGCCGGTGGTGGGCGAGATGGCCTTCTCTGTGCATAACGTCATGGATCTGCTTCCTGTCTCCGATGTCGCTCATGTGCCTCACGGCATGACCGATAACGGCGAGGGACAGGAATGGGTTACGGCTGTGCCTCATGTGCATCGCATCGATGAAGGAGCTGCAGATAACCCGGAACGATCTGCTCGCCCGCGACGGCCGGGACCTGCGGTACCGCTCCGGCTCCGACTGCGTCGTCGTCGAGTTGACCCTGGACGACCCGTACACGGGCCGGACCATCGAGTGGCGCAAGCAGAAGGCCGCCGAGGTCCAGATAGACCACATGGTGCCGCTGTCGTACAGCTGGCAGATGGGCTCCTCCCGCTGGCCGGAGAGCAAACGTGAGCAACTGGCGAACGACGCGCTCAATCTGATTCCGGTCGAGGGCCGTGCCAACTCGGCGAAGGGGGACTCCGGGCCGGCCTCCTGGCTCCCGCCGGACACACGGATCCGCTGCGCCTACGCGGTCCGCTTCGCGCAGGTGGCGGTGAAGTACGCGATGCCGGTGACCGCCGCGGACAAGCGGATGATGCTGCGTCAGTGCGGCGGCTAAGGCCGACCGGTACCGGCGCGGCGCGCCGGGCACCTGGGGTCGCCTCGTACCAGGCGTCGGCGGGAAATGCGTTGCCGCCGGTGGTGACGCCACACGGCAGAATCGCCGTCATGCCGCGCACCGTCGAACACCTGCTCGCCGCCATCGAGCCCCTTCCCCACGCCCGCCGTCTGCGGCACCTCGCCCGCACCGCCCAGGCGCTGGCCCACAGCGGTGAGCTGCCCTCCGTGCTGGCCGAGCTGGACGGGCTCGGGCCGTACGAGCGCCGGCTGGCGGCCCTGGCCGCGCTCGTCGGGCGGCGGACGGACTTCCTGGCCGACCGCCTGGGCGACCGGGACCACGTGGTGAGCGGCTACGCGCTGCGGGCCGTCCGCACACTGCCGATCCCGGACGCGGCGATCGAGGCGGCGTACGACAACGCCTCCTCGGTTACCCGGCAGAGGCTCGCCCGCGCCGTGACGGCCGCCCGGCGCATCGCGCTCGCCGAGCGCTTGGTCGTGCGGCTGCGCGAGGAGTGGGGGGATGCCGAGGCGGCCAGGCTGCTGCCGGCGTGTTCGGCGGAGTTCGTGGCGAGGACGCTGCCCGGACTCGCGCACGCCGTCGGCACCTGGACGCGCCTCGCCCGCCGCCACCCCGATCCGGTCCTCGACCATGCGGAACGGGACCTCGCCGGTCAGCCACGGCACCTGCGTACGGACTGGTGGCAGCGGCATGCACACGCAGTCGCCGCCGTCACCGCGGTCCGGCCGGAACGTGTCCTCGCGCTCCTGGAGTGCCACGGTCCCGGCGCGCTGCCGTGGCCGCTGCGCGACCAGCTGGGCGCCCTCGTCACCGCCGACGCCGAGCGCACCGTCCGCTGGCTGATCTCCCCGGACCGGGAGGAGCAGCGTCACGAGCCGGTGCCCTCACCGTCCGTGCTGCGGCGGCTCGTCCGGGCCGACCCGCCGTCCCTGCCCGAGCTCGGCCGTCAGTGGTTCCGGCACACAGGCCACTTCGCCGCCCTGCTCAAGGCGATGCCGCCGAGCCGCCGGAGCGACTTCTACGACGCGGCGACGGGCGGCATCGAGCTCGAGAGCCATCTGCCCGACCTGGATCTGCTGCCGCGCGAACGCCGGTGGGCCGAGGTCCGCCGCTGGGTGTCCCGGGGCCACGCGGTGGAATGGTTCTGGGCCGACGTCCTGGACGTGCTCGCGTACGGCCCCGTCGCCGAGGCGCGGCCGGAACTGCTCGCCGCGCTCCGGCGGCCCGACGCCGGCGACCGGGCAGTGGTCTGGCCGCTGCTGGTCGCCAATGCGGGACGCTCCGGCGACCGGGCCGCGGTGCAGGACCTGCTCGTCCTCATGCAGCAGCTGCGCAACGAGCAGGACCCGGTCCGTGTCGCGGCCCTCGAAGCCCTCGCCGACGTGCGCCCGGACCTTTTCACCGCCGGGAGTGCCGAGCAGCTCGACCGGATCGTGCTGGACGCACTGGAGGCCCGCGACAGCTCGTACCGCACCAGGGACGCCGTGCGCCGACTGGCCGTCGCGATGCTGCGCGAGCACGCGGTGGACGGCGAACCCGCGCTCCTGGAGTGGGCGTTGCGCGCGCTGGAGCGGATCGTGGTGCACACGGGCGTCGCCGATCTCGGTCCGCTCCACCGCATCCTGCGGCGCGGCCAGGAGCACCAGGTCTTCGAGACCCTGCGTCCCTGGCTGGAGGCGGCCGGGCACAAGGCCGACCACCGTCTGCTCTTCGCACTCGCCCAGGCGCTCGGCAAGCGGGCCCACCGCATGCCCGGACTCCAGGAGATGCTGGAGGAGGCTCTGAAGACCGGGGCCGACGCCGCGTTCACGACGGCGGCCCGGCTCTGGCTGGACGCCCCCTCGACCCGCGGTGAGCGGGTGGCCCGGATCCTCGCGCTCGAACCGTCGGCGGCCGTTCTGCCACCTGTCCAGCAGATCCTGACGGCGGGCCGTACCGACCTGCTGGACACCTTGATCGGCGAGACCGCGCCGTACGGGCGCTTCCTCAGGCCCGGCACCCGCAGGCCGCTGCCCGTGTGCGCGTACGCCGACCGGTGGCTGCCCCGGCAGCAGGCGGCAGTGGGCGCCCTCGCCGCCGCCGCGGCCGCCGACGCGTCCCTGCCCGCCTATGAACGGGCCGCCGCCATCAGGGCGGCCGCTCCGCTGCGGGTGCACGGGCAGGCGCTGGCGCTGGAGTACGCCGGCTCGCCGGACGTGGTGCTCGCCGAAGCCGCGCTCGGCGCGCTGGCGTGGACGGAGCGTCCGCAGGACGCCCTCCGGACGCTGCTCGACCACGCCGGGAGCGACCGCGCCCGGGTCGCGGTGTACGCGGCGACCAGGGCCGCACGCTTTGCCACGCCGGCCGAACTGGCGGGACAGCTCGAAGCGTTGCTGTCGGCAAAGCAGGGCGTGAAGGTGACCAGCCGCAAGGAGGCCGTCCGGCTGGCGGCCCGGCATCTGCCACCGCGACGGGCCGCCGCGCTGCTGGCCGCCGCGTACCGCGCGCCGGACGCGCACCCGGACGTGCAGGCCGCCGTCGTCGCCTTCTCCACCGAGCTGCTCTCCGAGGAGGGGACGTGGGCGGTGCTCTCCGAGGCCACGAGCGGGGCCCCGCAGGTGCTTCAGTCGCTGGTACGGGCCGAACCCTGGGCCCTCCCGGAAGCACACCGGCCCAGGTACGCGCGGCTGGTGGGCGAGGTGTGCCGGGCCACGGACACGGAAGTGGCGGAGGCCGGGCTGCGGGCGCTGCCCCGCTGGGCGGGGTACGCGCCCGAGTCGGCGGGCGCGGTGTCCCGTATCGTCACCGACCTCGACAGGCGGGCCGGCTGGCGGACTGCCGCCCAGGCGGTCGGCGAACTGGCTGCCTCGGGGCTGCCGCACCCCCTGGGGGGAGCGGCCTCCGGAAGCCTGTTCCACGAAACGTTGGCCGGACTGCTCGCGGCCGTGGGGGCGGGGGAGTACGAGGCACTCGCGGACCGCGATCTTCCGGCCCGGCAACGGGTGGCGGCGCTGCTGGGGGCGCTGCCCCCACGGCCCGGGGACGAGGCGCGGCCGGTCCTGGAGGCCGCCGCCGCGCAGCTGGCGGACGAGCCCTCTCTCGCCGCCGACCGTATCGATCTGCTCCGCCGGCTCGTGGAGCTGGATGCCGAACTGCCGGACCTCACCGAGCGGTTGCGAGCGCTGGCAGAGGCTTCACGCGACCGGTCCGTGCTGGCGGCCGCGACGGCGTCCCGGTTGCCGTGGAACGCGGGCGGGCGGGCACCTAGGGACCCGGCGACCCTGCTGGCCGCCGCCGAAGAGCTCGCGGCCACGGGAGAGCCGGCCGCGGGGCTGCTCGCCGCCGGACTGGTGGAGACCTTCGGCTGTCGGCTCGGCTGGCCCGATCAGTGGCGGGCCGCGCTGCGCTCGCTGCGGCGGCACCCGGCCGCCGATGTACGGGACAAGGCGCTGGAGGTGACCGTCCAGCGCGAATGAGACGGGACGCGAAAGGGGAGTGGGCGCCGCTCGACCTGTTGCCGGTGGACGGACCGGCCAACAGTGCCCGGAGCGAGGCCGGCCCCGTGCGGGGCGCAGCGGCTCAGGCGGGGAACCTCAGGCCGCGGACCGCACGTCCTGGCGCACGGTCATCGCGTTGAGCCGGATCGCGTAGGGAGCGGTGTCCTCGACGGTCAGCGATCCGGTCCTCGACCTGTCCAGCGCGAAGGTCACATCGATGCAGAAGGCCATGGCGTACAGATGGCCCTCGGTCTCCTCGTCCTGCAGCGCGAACAGCAGGTTGTAGTAGTAGCTGGTGCTGCCGTCCCCGCGCTCCTCGCGGAAGGCGAAGTGCGGCGCGCCCTGCTGCCCGTCCAGGCCGGTGAAGGCACGGGTGAGCGCCTGCTCGGCCCTGTCCCAGAAGGCCGGGTTGGAGAACGGCTGCGAGAGGGCCTGGCGCACGGATTCCTTGAGCGACAGAACCATGACGGAGACCGGCGTCGTCTCCTGGAGGCCGAACGCCGGGATGATCTTGACGAGGGAGGTGTCGGGAAGGGCGTCCGCCGCCTTCCGTACGTTCCCGAAGTCGAAGGCGCCGACGGCCGGGTCGATCGCCCGATGGAAGGTGTCCTCGATGGCCTGTACGCGGTCCGCGCAGAACGGTCCCACTTCGGCGATCCTCTTGAATCTGCTCTTTCCTGTGGTGGGCAGTTCGCCCATGGCTCCTCCTGGAATGTCGGAAGCAATCGGTCCGGTGCGGGTGCCAGTATGGACAGGGACAAATCCGGTTCCGGGCCCGGGAGGCCCGCGTTACCCTGCGCCGATGGACGCGGAACGTACCCCGGAACTCACGATCACCACCCTCGCCGAGCGCCCCGAACTGCGGGATCCCATGTGGCGGATGCCCGACACCTGGCCGGAGTTCATCCTGAACGACCCCGTGGGCTGGGCGAACATGGGCCGTATCGTCGCCGAGCTGCCCGAGTACGTCCTGGTCGCGACCGACCCCGAAGGCGCCGTCGTGGCCCGGGCGTTCAGCGTTCCGTTCGTGCTGGACGTGGACGGGCGGCGGGGACTGCCCGACACCGGCTGGGACCAGGTGCTGCTGTGGGCCTTCCACGACCTGCGGCACGGCCGGACTCCGGACACCGTGAGCGCGATCGAGATCACCGTGACGTCGGGCATGCTGGGCCGCGGGATCTCCGCGCGGATGGTCGCAGCGATGCGGGACAACGCCCGCGCACGCGGTTTCAAGGAGCTCGTCGCCCCGGTCCGGCCGAGCGCCAAGAACCTTGAGCCGGAGGCTCCGATGGCCGAGTACGCCTTCCGTACCCGCGCGGAGGACGGCCTTCCGCACGACCCGTGGCTGCGCGTGCATGTCCGCGCGGGCGCCACGATCGAGGCGGTCGCCCCGGCCTCCATGACGGTCTCCGGTTCGCTCGCCCAGTGGCGCACCTGGACCGGCCTGCCCTTCGACACGGACGGCCCGGTGATCGTGCCCGGCGCACTGGTCCCGGTGCACTGCTCCGTCGGGCACGGGTACGCCGCGTACGTCGAGCCCAATGTGTGGGTGCGGCACCGGCTCTGACGTACGGGTCCGGGCGCCCCGGGGCGGACGGCATCCGGAACGGGATGTACCGTACGGCTTCCCGTCTGTCGTGTACGTGTGCGAGCCATGCGTGCGCACGCTCCCCGAGAGGTAGCCGATCGTGAAGCCCGACGTCGCCGCCGTGAGTGCGGTTCAACCGACGAGCGGAGCCGTGCCCGGATTGTTCCCCAGGGTCCTGCTGGCGGCGGTGCCGGTGGTGAGCCTCGGGATGCTGGGCGCGGTTCCTTCGTACGTCATCGCAGCCCGCCGGGGCACCCGCGCCGACTGGGTCGCCGTGGTCGTCTTCACCGCCGCCACCGTCGGCTGGCTGCTGCAGGCCGTGCTCACCCCGGTTCGGACCCACGGCTGGCAGTTCGCCGCGGACCTCCTGCTGCTGGGCCTCGCCACGGTCGGCGCCGCGCTCCACTGCCTGCTCGTCAGACCGCCGGCGGGTGAGACCCCATGAAGACCCGGCGTACCTGGCGTACCACTGCGAAGACCTCCGGTTCCGGCGCCGGTGTGCGCATCGGCCGGTGGCTGGCCACCGCGCCCGGCCTGCTGCGCGGCCGCGCGGCCTGGGCGGCGGGCAGCGCCGCCGTCATCGTGCTCGGGCTGGTCGGCGTCTGGCTGTTCGCCGGCGGTGAGGAGTCCGGGCCGCCCGACCCCAGGGCCCGCCAGTACAAGGAGTTCGACGCCTGTCTGCTGACGGGGGAGAAGGGCATCGCGGCCGGTACGCCTGCCGCACCGGTGTGGGAGGGCATGCAGCAGGCCTCCCTGGAGACCCGGGCCCGCGTCAACTATGTGCCGGTCATGGGGCCGCAGTCGGCGGAGAACGCCCGTCCGTTCTTCAACAGCCTCGTCCAGCGTCAGTGCGATGTCGTGCTGGCGGTCGGCGCGCCTCAGGTGGAGGTCACCACGGCCGGGGCGAAGCAGCACCCCAAGGTGCGCTTCGTCGTGGTCGACGGAGCGCCGGGCGCGGCTGCCGGCTCCGGAACGGCTGCCGGGAAGAGCGGGAATCTCACGGTGGCGAAGCAGGGTGACGGGCTCAAGTCGTCGGTGGCGGACGTCATCAGACAGGCCGTCAAAGCATCCGAATCATGACAAGCAAGCATCGGGTTCCATTCGGAAGGTAAAGATCCGCTAAAGAGGCCGATCTTGAGTGGAACTCTTGTGCGGTCTTCGGGCAGGCTCACGAAGCTTTTGTAAGCTTCGTATAAGTAAAGGCTCGCCCATGCGCGTTCGCTGGGTCCGCAGCCCTCGCTTGTTCCCGCCGGGTCGTACCGGCAGACGCAGAGCGAGGGCTACGGCTCTATCCGTCCTTGTTTCCTTCTCCTTCATGCTCACCACGGAGACAGCCGCGGCCACGGGGGCCACGCTGCCGGCGCTGAGCATGCCCGAACTGTCCCTTTCCGGCCTGTGGGAATGGGCCAACAAGTCCCCGCTCGACACCCCCGACCAGCAGAACGGCACCGCGAGGGGCAAGAGTCACGTCGCCTCCTCCGACGCCACCAGCGCCGACGGCGGCTCCGGCCGTAAGCCCGGAAAGGGCAAGGGGGAGCTCGACGAGTACAAGCGCGTCGAGGACCGGACCAGTACGTCCACGACCGGCAAGGCCTCCGGCACGGCGAAGAGCTTCGACGCCGGGACCAGCAAGCGGGACGCCAAGAAGTCCACGGCGACGTCGGACTACTACGTCAACGCCGACGGATCCACCACCATCCGGCACTATTCCGGCCGGACCAACTTCAAGGGTGACGACGGCGCGTGGAAGCCGATCGACACCGAGCTGGTCAAGGACAAGGACGGCAGACTCCAGGAGCGCGCCAACTCGCTCGATGTCGAGTTCGCCCCGAACGCCGCCGACCAGCAACTCGTCTCCGTCGACTTCGGCGACGGCCGTAGCCTCGCGTACGCGCTCCGCGGCTCCGCGAAGGCGACGCCCACCGTGGCCGCCGACGGCACCGTCACCTACCCCGGTGTGCTGCCCGAGACCGATGTGCAGCTCGTGCCGCTCGCCGAGGGCCTCAAGGAGAACGTCGTCCTGCACAGCAAGGACGCCGCCAACTCCTGGGTCTTCCCGCTCGACGTCAAGGGCCTCACGCCCCGCGTCGCGGCCGACGGCGACGTGGAGTTCACCGACGCCGACGGCAAGGTGACCGCCAACATCCCCCATGCCTACATGGAGGACTCGAAGATCGACCGGCGCTCCGGCGACGCCGCGCAGTCCAGGGCCGTCAGCTACGAGCTGATCACCGTGGACGGCGAGCCGGCGCTGCGGCTGACCGCCGACCGGGAGTGGCTGGACGCCCCCGAGCGGGTCTACCCGGTCACCGTCGACCCGACCATCGTGGCGAGCAACTCGACGTACACGCAGAACACGATCTCCGGTGACCACTCCACCGAGAACCAGATCAAGATCGGTTCGTACGACTCGGGCACCAACAAGGCGAACTCCTTCCTGCAGTTCTCCTCGCTCGGCACCACGCTCGCCGGGCAGAAGGTCTCCGCGGCGACCCTCAACGTCTGGGCGCTCTGGTCCGCGACCTGCACCGCGCAGGACTTCTCGGTCCACCCGGTGACCCAGTCCTGGACCCCGACCGGCGTGACCACCTACCCCGGACCCACGTACGGAGCGGCCATCGGCTCGGCCACGCCCGCGCCCGGCGCCTCCTGCACCAACACCGACGGCGGTACCGACGTCGGTGTGAAGATGCCGGTCACGCTCGGCACGAGCTGGTTCACCCAGGTCGCCACCGGCGGTGCCAACTACGGTCTCGCGATCACCGCGCCGACCTCGGACGGGCTGCACTGGAAGAAGTTCCACTCGGACAACTCGGCGACCGCGGGCTGGCGCCCGTCGCTGGACCTGACCTACGCGCCGAACACCAAGCCGCAGGTCAACGCCCAGTACCCGCCGGAGAACTTCCAGGCCAACACCCTCCAGCCCGAGCTGCTCGTCTACGCGAGCGACGCCGACAAGTGGCCGCAGACGGCGCTGACGTACACCTACGAGGTGTACGACGCCGACAGCGGGAGCACCACTCCGGTCGCCACCTCCGGTGCTCTGAGCAAGAGCAACTGGAAGATCCCGGCCGGCAAGCTGAAGTGGAGCAAGAACTACCTGTGGTACGTGGCCGTCAGCGACGGCTACGAGGAAGTGACGTACTCCAGCCGCTTCACCACCGCCGTGCCGCAGCCGCCGGTCACCTCGGGCCTGGCCATGAACACCGACGGCCACGAGTTCGACCCGAGCGACGGCAACTACACCACCGAGGACACCGACGCCGACGTGGAGGTGGTCGGCCCCTCGCTGGAGATCGACCGCTCCTACAACAGCCTCGACCCGCGCGTCGACAGTGCCTTCGGAGCCGGCTGGTCGACGGTCGTCGACATGAAGGCCGCCGAGGTCAAGGACGGCGCGGGCACGGTCACCAGCGTCGTGATCACCTACCCGGGCGGTGAGCAGGTCGCCTTCGGCCGCAACACCGACGGCACCTTCGTGCCCCCGCTCGGCCGGTACGCCCGGCTCCAGGCCGTGACCGGCGGATACGCGATGACGGACAAGGACTTCACGGAGTACGCCTTCAAGCAGGCGACCGCGAAGGCCGGCACGTATGCGATATCCAGCATCAAGGACTACGCGGGCCGCACGGAGACGTTCACCTACGACACGAACAAGCGGCTGTCGAAGATCACCAACGACACGTCCAAGCGGTCCCTGACCTTCGCCTGGGCGCTGCAGACCGGTGGCACCTACCACGTCTCGACGGTCAAGACCGACCCGGCCACCCCGGGTGACACGACCACGGAGCAGCTCTGGCAGTACGGCTACTCGGGCGACCAGCTCACCTCGGTCTGCCCGCCCGGCGACCCGACCAAGTGCACGACGTACACGTACGCCACCGGCAACCACTACCGCACCACGGTGCTGGATGCCGACCCGTTCGCGTACTGGCGGCTCGGTGAGACGTCCGGCACCGTCGCCAAGGACACGGTCGACACCAACCAGGGCAAGTACAACGGCACGTACCGCAATGTGACCCTGGGCAGCTCGTCCGTCCTCGCCGGTTCCACGCAGAAGACGGCAACCTTCAACGGCACCACTTCGTACGTCGAGATGCCGAGTGCCCCCGGTGCCACGCCGTCGTACATGACGGTGTCCCTGTGGTTCAAGACGACCACGGCCGGCGGTGTCCTCTTCTACTACGGCGACAAGCCGCTGAGCGACCCCAACCCGGTCGCCAACACGACGAAGAACACCCCCGCGGTGTACGTGGGCATGGACGGCAAGCTGCGCGGCTGCCTGGCCATGTCGCCCGGCTGCATGTCGACGATCACGTCCGGCGCCACCGTCACCGACGGCCAGTGGCACAACGCCGTCCTCACGGGTGTGGCCAACAGCCAGACCCTGTACCTCGACGGTGTCTCCCAGGGCAACCTCCCCGGCGCGATCAACGACTGGGTGCAGCCCTACATCTCGCTCGGCGCCGGTGTGAACACCGACGGCTGGCCGTCGATGAACCCGAACGACCAGCTCGGGCACTACACGGGCCAGATGGCCGAGGTCGCCATCTACTCCGAGCCGCTCGACCCGTCGGTGATCACCGCGCAGTACCAGGCCGCCAAGCGGTCCGCGGGCCTGCTCAACAAGATCACCACACCGGGCCTGAAGACCCAGTCCTCGGTCGTCTACGGCACCACCGACGACCTGGTCCTGCAGGCCACGGACGGCGACGGCGGCACCTGGAAGCTCAACCCGGCCACCGTCACCGGCTCCTCGCAGGTGTACCGGTCGGCCGTGATGGGCTCCGCTCCGGGCGGCTACTGGCGCCTGGACGACACCCTCGGCGCACCGCAGGCGGCCAACGAGCTGAACACCGGCTTCGGTACGTACAACACCGTCACGCAGGGTGTGGCGGGTCCGTTCGGCGCGGGCGATGTGACGGCGGCGCAGTTCAACGGGACGTCGTCGTACGCCGAGATCCCGTTCAACCCGTGGCACGGATCGGGAGAGCGCGCCGTCGAGCTGTGGTTCAAGACCAGTTCGCCCGGTGTGATCCTTTCCGACCAGTCGCAGCTGCCGACCGGCGCCACGCCGACCGGCTCGTGGAACCCGCTGCTGTACGTGGGTGCCGACGGAAAGCTGCACGGTCACTGGTGGAGCGTCTCGGGCTCCGGCAGCACCGCCTTCGGGTCCACGGCCACCGTCAACGACAACACGTGGCACCACGCGGTCCTGTCGGCCTCGGGCGCGACCCAGACCCTGTACGTCGACGGCGTCAAGCAGGCCGACTACAGCGGCGCCGCCAAGGACCAGTCCAACACCCGCACCTTCATCGGCGCTGGCTTCGGCAAGTTCTGGTACAGCTCTCCCGGTGACGTGAGCTTCTTCAACGGCTCCATCGCCGAGGTCGCGGCGTACGGTCACCCGCTGGCCGCCGAAGACGTCGAGCAGCACTGGTCGGCGTACAAGGCGTCCTCCGGAGTCGCACCGGTGCGCACGGTCACGCTGACCGACCCGACCAACAAGACGCTGAAGTACGTGTACGACGCGGAGATGGGCAACCGTCTGCTGGCCGCGATCGACACCAACGGCAAGCGGACGACGTACGGCTACGACACGGCGGGCTTCCAGCACACCGTGACCGACGCCAACGGCAACCGCAGCATCACCGGCCACGACATCCGCGGCAACACGGTTTCCCAGACCGACTGCCAGGACACCGCAGCCGGAAAGTGCGCCACGGACTACTACACGTACTACCCGGACGCGACCACGGCGTTCCCGCCCATGGACCCCCGGAACGACCTGCTCCTCACCGAGCGGGACGCCCGGTCCTCGGGTCCGACGGACAACACGTATCTGACCAGCTACAGCTATGACGCGGGCGGCAACCTCCTCTCGGTGACCACCCCGCCGGTGGCCGGTCATCCGAACGGCCGGACCGCCTCCACCACCTACACCACCGCCGCCACCCCGGCGGCGGAGGGCGGCACGGCGAAGGCGCCGGCCGGTCTGGTGGACACGGTGACCACGCCGGGCGGCAAGACGACCAAGAACGTCTACTTCGCCAACGGTGACCCCGCCGAGATCACCGACGCCAATGGCGCCAAGGTGAAGTACACGTACGACGCGCTCGGCCGGAAGATCACCGAGACCGAGATATCGGACGCCCAGCCCAGCGGGCTGACCACCACCTTCACCTACGACAAGAACGACCAGGTCGCCACCGAGACCGGCCCCGCGGTCACCAACCGCGTGACGGGTGCGGTGCACCAGGCCAAGTCGACCACGCTCTTCGACGCAGACGGCAACGTCACGTCGCAGACCGTCGCGGACCTCACCGGCGGTGACGCCTCGCGCGTCACGTCGATGACGTACGACGCGTACAACCGCGTGGCGACGAGGACGGACCCGGGCGGCGACACCACGTCGTTCGAGTACGACGTCTACGGCAACAAGGTCAAGGAGACCGACCCCGCGGGGACCGTCAACACCTACACCTTCGACGCCGAAGGCCGTCCACTCACCACCAACCTGCTGAACTACACCGGCGACCCGCACAACCCGTCGCCGCCGACGACGCTGGTCCAGGAGTCCCGGGCCTATGACCCGGCCGGCCGGCTCGCGTCGATCACCGACGCGATGGGCTGGGTGACGGCGTACACCTACACCGACGACGGTCTGTCGGCGAGTGTGGTGCGCAAGGACCCGGCGAACGGCAAGCAGTTCACCGAGCAGTCCAACGAGTACGACATGGCCGGGAACCTGATCAAGCAGGTGACCAACGACGGCCAGACCACGTCAACGTTCGCGGTGGACGCGGCCGACCGCGTCACGTCGTCCGTGATGGACCCGACCGGTGTGAACCGCACCACGAAGGTCTCCTACGACCCGGACGACAACGCCGTTTCGGAGACGGAGACCGACCCGGCGACCGGTGACGTCAGCACGTCGGACACGACGTACGACAACCTTGGCAACGTCACGGGCACGACCGTGCACGACGGCACCACCGCTCCGGTGGCACGCTGGAAGCTCGACGAGACCAGCGGCCTGACGGCCAACGACTCCTCGGGCGGCAACCGCAAGGTCACTCTCGGCAGCGCGGTCACCCGCTCCACCGAGAAGGGCGGTTCGGCGGTCTTCAACGGGACGGCGAACGCCTATGGCACTACGGACGGCTCCGCGGTGGACACCGGCGGCAGCTTCACCGTCTCGGCGTGGGTCAAGCTCAACTCGACCGCGTCCAACTACACGGCGGTCGGCCAGGACGGCACCTACCACTCGGGCTTCTACCTGGGCTATGTCCAGTCGGCGAACAAGTGGGCCATCCGCTTCCCGACCCGTGACGACGCCTCGGGTGTGCTCGGGGACCAGCTGGTGTACTCCACCGCTGCCCCGGTGACCGGCCAGTGGACCCATCTGACGTCCGTCTACGACCAGTCGACCGGCAAGATCTCGCTGTACGTCAACGGCGCCCTGCAGGGCACCGACGACCGTACGTCGGTCTGGTCGGCGAACGGCAAGCTGCAGATCGGGCGAGTCAAGTACGCGGGCGCATACGACGGCTTCTGGCCGGGTGGCATCGCGGACGTGCAGGTCTACGGCGAGGCGCTGAGCGCGTCGCAGGTGTCCGCGGTGAACGGTGGGACGCTTCCGGCGGCGGGCAGTTCTGTCCGCTCCACCACGTGGAAGCTGGACCAGCGTGGTCTGCCGCTGTCGATGACCGACCCGAACGGCAGCACGACGGACTACGGATACGACGAGGCTGCTCAGCAGACCACGGTCACCGAGCCCGCCGTGAACGCGGAGCAGAACGGCGGGACCGCGGTCTCCGTCCGTCCTGTCTCGATGACCGGCTACAACACGTTCGGTGAGACCACTGAGGTGTCCGACCCGCTCGGCAATGTCTCGGTCACGGCCTACGACGCCGAGGGCCAGGAGTCCTCGACGACAATGCCGAACTACACCCCGCCGGGCGGTACCCCGATCACGGCCATGGCCTGGAACGAGTACAACAAGCTCGGCCAGGTCACGGCGGAGGTCGACCCGCTGGGCAACCGCACCACGTACACGTACACGCAGCTCGGCGATCTGGCCTCGGTCACGGAGTCGGGTGGCGGTACGACGAAGTACACGTACGACACCAACGGCGACCAGCTGTCGGCGACGCGGCCCAACGGGGCGCGTCAGGAGAGCACCTGGGACTACCTGGGCAACGAGCTCACCAGCACGGACATCGTGCGGCAGCCGACACAGCGGGCGTTCACGGCGATCAACGAGTACAACGCTCCGGGCGGCGAGCTGTCCCGGACCGTGAGCCCGACGGGTGTCGCGGAGTCGTACAAGTACAACGCGATCGGCGAAACCACCGAGGTCACGGACAGTGCCGGCCAGAAGTCGACGTTCACGTACGACATGGACGGCCAGGTCCTCACCTCGAAGGACCCGGACAACACCAGCACCAGGAACACGTACGACGGTTTCGGCCAGCTGGTCTCCACCAGCGACCTGGACGCGACCGGAGCGACGCTGCGCACGATGAGCTCCACGTACGACCGTGCGGGCAACCCGGTGACGGTGACCGACTACCGCGGTCACACGACGACGCTGACGACGGACGCCACGGGTGTGATCACCAAGGCGGTGCAGCCGGTCTCGGCGACCGAGTCGATCACCACGACCTTCGGTTACGACGCGGCGGGCAACCGGACGCGCTTCACCGACGGCCGCGGCAATCCGTTCATCACCACCTACAACAGCTGGGGGATGCCTGAATCCCTGATCGAACCGTCCACCCCGGCCCACCCGGACCTGGCGGACCGCACCTTCACCACGGTGTACGACGCCAACGGGCGGCCCAAGGAGGCGCGCTCCCCGGGCGGCGTGGTCATCAGCAACGAGTACGACGTCAAGGGCCGTCTGATCCGTCAGGTCGGCTCGGGTGCGGAGGTCGCCACGACCGACCACACCTACGACTACGACGCCGATGACCGGATCACGGCCGTGGCCGGTGTGGGTGAGGACAAGAACACCTTCACCTACGACGACCGCGGACAGCTCCTGACCACGTCCGGCCCGTCGGGCAACTCCTCCTTCGCCTGGAACGGCGACGGTGCGATGACCTCGCGGACGGACGCCTCCGGCACGTCGACCTACGGGTACGACACCGCCGGCCGGCTGAAGACGGTCAACGACGGGGTCACCGGCTCCGCGATGACCTACGACTACGACGTCAACAGCAAGGTCACGTCGATCGACTACGGCGCCGGGAAGTCCAAGCGGAACTTCCAGTACGACGCCCTGGAGCAGCTGACCGAGGACAAGCTCACCTCGCCCACGGGTGCGGTGCTGTCCAAGATCAATTACACCTGGGACGAGAACGGCAACGAGAAGTCGAAGACGACGAGCGGTGTCGTGGGCGCGTCCACGAACACGTACACGTACGACTGGGCAAACCGTCTGACGTCCTGGAACAACGGGACCGCGACGGAGGTCTACGGCTACGACGCGTCCGGTAACCGGACCCGCGTGGGCGGCGACACGTATACGTACGACGCCCGCAACCGGCTCACGTCGGACGGGCAAAGCACGTACCTGTACACGGCTCGCGGCACGATGAGTCAGGTCACGGACGAGGGCGGTGTTTCGACCGCAGTCAAGGCCGACGCCTTCAACCGTGTCATCAGCGAGGGCGACCGGACGTACACGTACGACGGTATGGACCGTGTCCTGAACGCCAAGGACGAGACCGGCAGTGAGCTGTTCTCGTTCAAGTACAGCGGCGCCGGTAACGACGTGGCCTCGGACGGTGTCTCGTCCTACAGCCGCGACGCGGACGGCTCGCTGCTGGGCGTGAAGACGGGCGCGACGGCGGTGCTGGCCTTGACGGACCTGCACATGGACGTGATCGGCCAGTTCACCGACTCCGGTGAGGCGCTGACCGGCTCGACCACGTACTCGCCGTTCGGCAAGGTCCTCCAGACGGCCAACATGCTCGGCAACCTGGGGTACCAGTCCGGCTGGACCGACCCGGAGACGGCCAAGGTCAACATGGCCGCGCGTTGGTACTCACCGCAGACCGGCCAGTTCAACAGCCGCGACACGGTGAGCAACAGCCCGCTGCCGGAGTCGGTGAACGCGAACCGGTACGCGTACGCCAACCAGAACCCGATGACGGGTGTGGACCCGACCGGTCACTGGTTCGACTTCATCAAGAAGGCCGTCAAGAAGGTCGCCAAGAAGGTCAAGAAGGTCGCGAAGTCGGCCTGGAAGAAGACCAAGAAGGCCGTCAAGCGGGCTGCCAAGGCCGTCCGCAAGGCCGTCAAGAAGGTCAAGCGTGCGGTCAAGAAGGTGGCTCGCAGGGCCTACCGGGCGGTCCGCAAGACCGTGCGGTACGTGCGCGACAGCGTCCGCAAGGTCAAGAGATACGTCAAACGCACGTACAAGCGGGTCAAGCGCTACGTCCACAAGGTCGTCAAGCACGTCAAGAAGGCCGTGCGGAAGGTCGCCAAGGCGGTCAAACACGTAGCCAAGAAGGTGGTCAAGGCAGCCAAAAAGGTCGGCAGAGCCGTCAAAAAGGCGGCCAAAGCCAGTGCCAACTGGGTCAAGCACCACGCCGCTGACATCGCCTCGATCGCTGCCGGTGTCGCTGTCTTTGCGGGCTGTACGGCCCTCACGGCCGGTGCGGGTGCGATCGCCTGTGGAGCTCTCGCAGGCGCCGTGGCCAACGGCGTCGGCTACATGATGAGCGACGGCCCGAAGACGCTCGGAGGCTTCCTCGGATCCGTCGGCATGGGCCTGGCCACCGGTGCTGTCGGTGGCGCCGTGGGCGGCTTCGCCGCCGGAGCGGCCGGCCGGCTCATGGCCGGCGTTGGTGGCAAGGGGGCCCAGGGCGCAGCCCAGGGCGCTGCGGGCGGCGCGGCGGAAAGCGCTGTCGGCTATGGCGTCTCCTGCGCCAACAGCGAGGAGGGCTGCAGCGTCAGCGGCGTGGCCAAGGCCACGGCGGTGGGCGCTGCGGTCGGCGGTATCTTCGGCGCGGCGGCCAGCAAGTTCGGCCGCAAGGGCTGCACCCCGCACAGCTTCACCGGTCGGACCGGTGTGCTGATGGCCAATGGCATGACCAAACCGATCTCCGAGATCAAGGTCGGGGACTACGTCCTGACTGCCGAGCCCGGCAAGAAGAAGAAGGAGAAGCACCGGGTCAAGGCGGTGATCGTCACCAAGACGGACCGTGACTACGTCGACGTCGTCGTCGCCACGAAGGCCGGTCCGAAGACGATCCAGACCACCAAGCACCACCAGTTCTACGAGGCCAGCCGTAATGCCTGGACCCAGGCCGGCGACCTCAAGGCGGGCCAGAAGCTGCAGAGCGACGCGGGTGCACCGACGACGATCCTCAACGTCAAGTCGTACACGGCACTGCGCGTCACGTACGACCTGAGCATCGAGGACCTGCACACGTACCACGTGGCGGCAGGCGACACGGCCATCCTTGTGCACAACAACAACGGTGGTTCCGGGGACGCCGCGTGCCCGATCGGGGCTGCGGCGGCGCCGGACGCGCGCGGTCAGTGGCGGAGTTCCGGCAACGGACGCTTCGCGGCCAACCCAGACCGGGTGCAGCCGGGTACGCCTGATGCCGACGGCATGGTCTCCGGTACCAACGCCGATGGGCACACCACCAGCCGCGCCGGCTTCCGCGTCGGTACGCTGAGGGACGCGTGGGACGACGCCCAGACGGTGACGACCCGCAATGGTCAGGCGGGTAAGCTCTGTGAGCGGCGTGGACCGAAATGCGTCGGTGTCGTCTTCGGAAACCCGCACAACGGCGATGGCCGGGCCGGTGAATGGGACGGTGGCCACTTCCCGGAGTCCTGGACCAACCGGAAATTCCCTTCGGGTACCAGTAGGGAAGAGGTCATCGACGACTATCAGCGGGGAGTCCGCGTCGAATGCATTCCATGCAATCGCGGTGCGGGAAACAGAGAGGACGGTTAGCGGGTCGTGGCTGTATTGATCAACCACATGGAGTCGCGGCTCGGGAGGCTCCTCGGCGCTTGGTCGCCGGGCGAAGGTGCCCCGGAGGGTGCACCCAAGGTCGGGTATTTCGCCGGCGGAACCCTGGAGGGGGTTCAGTCGTACGCGACGATCGGCCTGCACCGGACGCCTCTGACGTCGCGTACGTCGGGTCGCCACCTGCATCTCGAACTGCTGGGATGCAACCGGCCCGTGTCCGACGACGAGCCGGGCCCGTTCCCGGACGTGCTGGAGTACGTCGCGGAGCGCCTGGTGGCCGGCGGTGAGGCGGTACTGCGCGGGGACGTCCTGCGCCTGCCGATGCCGCTGACGCCCGGCGGTACCATGACGGCCCTCTACGCGGCGATTCCGGTCTATTTCGACGACGACTTCGGTTCGGTCGTCATCGAAAACGGGTCGGATGTCGCTCTCGTGTGGTTGGTCCCCATCGGCGACCGTGAGGCGCATTACGTCGAGCGAGAAGGCTGGGAGGCGTTCGAGCGCAAGCTCGTGCAGGAGGACCCGGATCTTCTCGATCTGAACCGTCCGGAGATTCGTCTCTGAGATGACCGGAAGCGCCCCAC
>NZ_JBSGZO010000044.1:0-24152 GCF_053611045.1 Streptomyces sp. NPDC054841
CCGTGCCAGGCGGTAGCGGGTCAGCACCCGGTGCACGGTCGAGGGCACCAGGCCCAGCAGGTGCGCGATGCGGGCCGGTCCCCACCGGCGCAGGATGCGGACCTTGATGATCCGACGCTCGGTCCGGGTGGGTGTCCGGCGCGGGCTGATGTGGGGCCGGGAGGAGCGGTCGGTCATCCCCGCCTCGCCGAAGGCCCGGTAGCGGCCGGCCCAGCGCTGGGCCGTTGTCGGCGAGACCTGGAAGCGTTCGGCCGCTCGCCGCAGGGGCCAGCCGTCCTCGACCACGCATCGGGCCAGACGCAGACGGCCGGTCTCGGTCAGGGGTGCATTACGGTGGGGCACGAGGGCCTTTCGGTTGGTGTAGACGTCGCAATCCACACCGAACCGGAAGGCCCTCACCTGTTCAAGATCCCTCAGCCGAGACCTGCATCACCCGTCCACAACCTCCCGGGACAGAACACCTAGCCCTTGAGCACTGCCCCCGCCCGGGACGTCACGGCCCGGCCGGGGGCAGTTCCATGTCCGTGGGTGAATTGGAGCGGCTGACGGCCGGCCTCACACCGCCAGCGGGCTGATCCCGATCATCCCGTCGATCCGTTCCGGCGTCACCGCCCGTGAGTACAGCCACCCCTGCCCCGTGTCGCAGCCGATGCGGCGCAGACGTTCCGCCTGGCCCGCCGTCTCGACGCACTCCGCGGTGACCGTGAGGCCCAGCCGGTGGGCGAGTTGGACCATCGCCTCGACGATCGTCTCGTCGGCCGGGTTGGGGTGGGCCCCGTCGTCGTAGCGGAAGCCGCGAACAAACGATCCGTCGAGTTTCAGTACGGATACCGGAAGTCGGCTCAGATAGGCGAGGTTGGAGTACCCCGTCCCGAAGTCGTCGATCGCGATGCGGACGCCCATGTCGCTCAGCGCCTGGAGCGCCTGGAGCGGGCGGCCCGCCGAGCCCATCACCGCGGACTCGGTGAGTTCGAGCTGCAGAAGATGCGGCGCGAGGCCCGTCTCGGCCAGGATGCCGGCGACATCCGCGACCAGGTCGGAGTCCCAGACCTGGCGTACGGCGACATTGACGCTGACGAAGATCGGCGTCTCGCCCGGGTGGTCGGTCTGCCATTGCCGGGCCTGCCGGCAGGCCGTACGCAGTACCCAGCGACCGAGCTGGACGATCGAGCCGTCCTCTTCGGCAATTCCGATGAACCGATTCGGCGCCAGCGTGCCGAACTGCGGGTGGTTCCAGCGGACCAGAGCCTCCACACCCCGCACCGCCCCGTCCGCCATGCACACCAGCGGCTGGTACTCCAGCGCGAACTCCCCGAGCTCGACGGCCGGCCGGAGCGTCGAGGACAGCGCCTGACGGGTCATCCGGTGAGCGTTGCGCTCCGGGTCGAAGAGGGTCCAGCGGGCCTTGCCGTCCGCCTTCGCCCAGTACAGCGTCGTGTCCGCGTCCTGCATCAGACCGGTCGCGCTCGTACCGTCCGCCGCGCGCTCGACGACCCCGATCGAGGCCGAGACCGACAGGCGCTGCCCGGCCAGGTCGAACGGGCGCTGGAGCGCGGCCAGCACGGACCGGGCCAGATCGGCGAGTTGTTCCGTACCGGTGGAGTCCTCGACCAGGATCGCGAACTCGTCGCCGCCGAGCCGCGCCACGAGATGGCCGCCGCTGCGGGTGTGGCCGTCGCTGTCCGCGCACTCGGCCAGCCGGTCCGCCACGGCGGCCAGCAGCCGGTCGCCGATCCGGTGGCCGAGGGTGTCGTTGACGGCCTTGAAGCCGTCGAGGTCGAGGTAGCAGAGCCCGATCCGGCCCGTGCCGCCGTGCTCGTACGACGAGCTCTCCAGTGCGGCCGAGAGCCGCTCGAAGAACAGCGTGCGGTTGGGCAGCCGGGTCACCGGGTCGTGCATCTGGAGATGGCGCAGCCGCGCCTGCAGGTCGCGGCGGTCACTGATGTCCGCGATGGAGAGCAGGACACGGCGGCTGTCCGGCACGGGCGCGACGGTGACTTCGGCCCAGAGCGTGCGCCCGTCGGCGTGTTTGAGCCGGCGGGTGCAGCGGAACCGGGAGCGCCGGCCGCGCAGCACCTCGCGGTACGCGTGCCACGTACGGCCGTCGGACGCGAGGTCGACGAGGTCGGCGGCGGGCTGCTCGTACAGGGCGGCGGGCTCGGTGCCCAGCAGGGTGGCGAGGGCGTCGTTCGCGGTGACCACGACGCCCTCGTGGTCGACGACGGCCATGGCGAGCTGGGCGGTGTTGAACGCCGCGCGGTAGTCGGCGAGTTCGGCGGGTTCGGCGAGCTCGGCGGGGGGCGGTCTGCGGGCGGCGGTGCGCGCGACGGCCTCGGGGGCGCCGGCCGGCGTACGGTCCGACGCGTGCTTTGACGTGTGCTCCGACGCGTGCGTGGCCCCGGACGTCGTGCGGGCCTCCGGGTGCGTGACGACGGCCTGCGGAAGGCCGGTCGCAACGTTCGGTGCGGCGGTCGGATGACGCTCCGTGACGGGCGGTAGGGCGGTCACGGGCGCCGCGACTGCCGCTGGGCCCGCTCCTTTCGTGTTTCCGCTCACCGCTCGCTCCCGCACTGCAGTCGTGTCGTTCAGGTCCGGTCGGGGCCGGAAAACCGGGAAAGTGTGCCGATCATAGAGGCTGGCCGGGCGGCCGTTCCAGCTTCTCGGCGGTGAGCAGGAGCACTCGAAGGTCCGGACCGATCGTTTCTGCGCGGCTGTGGCCCTCACTGGAGCTCTCGCGACCGGTTGTGACTTTCTGTGAGTCACCGGGGTGTCGCCGCCGCCTCACCCGGCTGGGGCAGCGGAACAGGGCGAATCCTCTTAAAAGACCACAAGCTGGGTGAGGCGTCCCGCATTCCGCAGCCGGAGGTCGACGTGGAGGGTCAGCAGACGCATGAGGAAACACCCGAGGGGGTGGAGCGGCCGAACCTGCGCGCCGCCGCGGCTGCTTTCACGTCCCTGGTGGCCGTCGTGGCCACCTCCCTCGTGGCAGGACCAGCCGTGGCCGACACCTCCGCGGGCCCCTGCGCGCTGCCCCGCACCGCGGCGCACCACTCGCTGGGCCTGGACACCTGGAACTCCTCGTACCCACGCCCCGACCGCGCCCTCGACGCGGTCCTGGTCTTCCTGTCCTTCCCGGACGCCAGGCCGCTCACGACCCCGCAGGAACTCACCGCGGACCACTTCCCCGCGACCAGCGACTTCTTCCGGCGGGCGTCGTACGGGAAGTTCACCCTGCGCGCGCATCCCGTCCCCCGGTGGATCGAGATGCCACAGGCGTCGACGGCGTACCAGATGAAGCGAGACTGGGATCCCGGGCGGCGCGCGGCCTATCTGCGGGACGCGGTCGCAGCCGCCGATCCGGTGGTCGACTTCTCGCGCTACGACGTCGTCTATCTGGTCGCCGATCCGGACGCGCCGGGCGTGGACTCCGACGCCACCAAGGTGGTCAACTTCGAGCAGCCGGTGAGCGCGGACGGCATCGACATCAAGCGGGCCGTCACGGTGTTCGAACGGCATCCGCCGGACCGCAATGTGCTGGCCCACGAGACCGGTCATGTCTTCGACCTGCCGGACCTCTATCACCGGCCGGTGGACGGCAAGGGCGACTGGGACACGTACGTGGGCGACTGGGACGTGATGGGCAGCCAGTTCGGTCTCGCACCCGAGCTCTTCGGCTGGCAGAAGTGGAAGCTGGGCTGGCTGGACCCCCGCCAGGTGCGCTGCGTGTCCGGTGCGGCCGACCGGCTGCTGACCCTGGAGCCGCTCGCCGCCGCGCCGGTCCGCGGGGCCACGGTCGGCACGCGGCTCGCGGTGGTCAGGACGGGCGAGAACACCGCGCTGGCGATCGAGGCCCGGAGCGCGACCGGCAACGACGCCGACACCTGTTCGGAGGGTGTGCTGATCTACCGGGTACAGACCGAGGAGGTGTCCGGCGGCGGTCCGCTCGAGGTGATCGACACCCATCCGGAGTCCGAGGCGTGCTGGGACCATTCCGTCTACCCACCGCTGGCGGACGCGCCGCTGGGGGTCGGGGAGGCCTTCACGGTGCCGGGGGAGCGGACGAAGGTGGAGGTGGTGGACCGTACGCGTACGGGGGCGTGGACGATCAAGATCACACCGGTTCCGTGAGACCGGTCACGCAAAAGAAGAAGCCCCTCGCTCTCGCGAAGGGCTTCTTCTGTCTGTGCGCCGCCAGGGACTCGAACCCCGGACCCGCTGATTAAGAGTCAGCTGCTCTAACCAACTGAGCTAGCGGCGCCTGCTGACGTCGTAGACCTTAGCATCCTGATCGGCGGGAGGAAAAATCGATATACGGACCGCCGTGGCGGAGGTCGCACGGGCCGCCCGCACGCAGGCCCAGAGCAGCACCTCGGGCCCGGGCAGCCACGGATGCCGGGTGTCGGGGGCGACCACCCAGCGCGGTCCGGGGGCGGGGGCGCCGGGCGGCGGGGTGAGCGGCGGGGCGGTGATCGCGTCCCCGGCGCCGTGGCAGAGCAGGGGCGGTACGGAGCTGCCCCACTCCTCCCACTCGAGCAAAGACGGTAACCGCTGGGCCGTGCCGGGGACGGCGAACAGCAGCACCCGGCCGCGGTGGAAGGCCACGGGGCCGGAGCCGGGACCCTCCGACCACAGCCGGTCGAGCATCCTGCGCCCGAAGATCGCGGGCGCGTTCACGGCATCGAAGGCGCGCCCGCAGGTCACGACGGCGGGCGCGGTCGGCCGGGCCTCCCAGTGCGCGAGCGCGGACCGCGGGTACGCGCTCGCGGACGCGAGCCAGTCCGCGCCGGAGGCGGTGATCCGGGCGGTGTGGTGCCGTCCTTCGTCCCGGAGGAGCTCGAAGATGTCACGCCGCTGCTCGTCGCTGTCGCCGGCGGGGCTCAGGGGGGTCTCGTCTCGCAGCCAAGTGCTCATGGCGCCTACATCTACCGAGAGTCACCTTCCCGTTTCCGTGGGTTGCCGGAAACTGGGACAGGGCGGGGTGGGAGGGAGTATCTTGCGCCCCGGCATATGCCGCCTGCCCATCACCCATCGGTGGGCCACTGGTCTGTGCCCAACGCAAGACCGGAACCGAAACGGACCCTCCACAACCCGCAGTCGGCGGACGGCCCGGGGCGGGGCCGTGCAGGGTCGGCCCCGCAGGGGTGGCATCGTGCCGGGGCACATAGGTACGGGGCCGGATGCCGCCCCGAGGAGTCGAGCCCGGAGGGGCCCCGCACCACCACCCACCGGCGCACCCCAAGCCCGTCCGGCACTTGAGGACGGACACACCGGCCGCGCCCGCGGCACCGGGCACACCGTCACCGCCCCCGCCGGAGGCGCACCGCACCACCACCCACCGGCAGCAGCCACACCAAGCCCGTCTGGGGGTCCCCCCACGCCGCAGGGCGTAGGGGGAGTTTGAGGACGGACACACCGGCCGCCCGGACCGCACCGGGCACACCGTCACCACACCCCCGCCGGAGGCACCCCGCACCCCACCCACCGGCAGCAGCCGCACCAAGCCCGTCCGGCGTTTGAGGACGGACACACCGGACGCCGTCACGGCACCGGGCAACACCGTCACCCCACACCCCGCCGGAGGCACCCCGCACCGCGGAGGGCTACGGCGTCGTCTGCGGGTCCGGCCCCCGGAGAAGACCCCGGCCGAAGTCGATCATGCGTTTCGCGTAGTCCTCGCTCCACTCCGCCTGCCGGGCGATGTCCGCCGTCGTCAGGCGGTCGAAGCGCCGCGGGTCCGCGAGCTGCGCGGCCGCGATGGCCTGGAACTCCAGGGCCCGGTCCGTCGCCGCCTGGAAGGCCAGCGCCAGCTCCGTCGCGCGGGCCAGTAGCCGACGGGGGTCCTCGATGGACTCCAGATCGAAGAAGTGCTCCGGGTCGGAGGCGGCCTCCGAGGGCTCGAAGATCAGCGGCGAAGGCCGCACCCGCCGCTCGCTCCGCTCCGACGACTCCGTCATGCGTGTCTCCTCCTCGTGCATCCCGACCACCCCCCCTTGTCCCGCCCCGCACAAGTGCACCCCGGGAGGGGGAGTGTCGTCAGCGCGCCGTGGTCGCCGGATGCCGGGCGGTTACCCGGGTGCTCATCCGGGCGGTCACCCGGGCGGCCTGCGCGGTCACCCGGGCCGCCCGGGCCGCCCGGGCCGGGGCCGCCCGTCCCGCCACCCGGTTTCGTCGCTACCGCCCCGCCCACACCACCCGGTGCTCCGCAAGATGGGAGAGGACCGCGTGGTTCGCCTCCCACCCGTCCGGGAACTTCACCGTGACGCCCAGCTGCACCGGCTCCGTCGACGGATGCTCGTCCAGCAGGTCCGCGACGCCCGCGCGGCACACCACGATGCAGGCGTGACGATGGCGGGAGGCCAGGACACAGAGGCGGCCCGTCTCCAGGTGGAAGGCCGTGGCGTCCGGCCGGCCGGAGAGCGGGTGGAGGACGACCGTCACGTCGAACTCCCGTCCCTGCAGCCGGTTCGCCGTGTCCACCGCGACGCCGCTCACCCCCAACTCCGTGAGCGCCGCCCGGACCGCCGCGGCCTGGTCGCGGTGGGCCGTGCCGACGGCGATCCGGTCCGCGGTGAGGGGCACCGGGTCCGCCGAACGCTCCGAGACCGACGCGCCGCCGCGGTCCAGCAGCCGGCGGACCACCAGGGCCACGGCCCGTACCGCCTCCGGGTCGGTGCGCGGCGTGTGGCGGGCGGGCAGCTCCAGCAGGCCCCAGCCCGACTCCGCCGCCTCGTCCAGGACCCGGTCGGGCCCCGACCCGTCCGACGGCACCCCGAAGGCGAGCCGCCGGTCGCCCGTCCCCGTGCCGCTGCGGAACGGCGTGTACGGATAGAACGCGGCGGAGACCAGCGGCGCCGCCGAGGCCGGCAGCCGCCAGGACACCGGCAGCCGGTGCTGCGGCAGCTCCGGGTTGTGCGCGAGCAGTGTGGAGACCGCGCTCGCCGACGGGTCGTACGACAGTCCCGCCCACTGCTCGGCCCCCACCACCGAGAACGGGTCGAGCTGGCCCGGATCACCCACGAACAGCGCCCGCTCGAAGAGCCCGGCGACGGCGAGCAGCGCGTCGGAACGCATCTGGTACGCCTCGTCCACGATCGCGTGCTCCCACGGCTCGACGCCCTTCACATGGGCCCACTTCGCGGCCGTCGAGATGACCACGTCGAGCCCCGCGAGGTCGCCCGCCTTCGCCGACTTGCGTACGTTCCCCAGCTCGTCGAGCGCCTTGTCGTACGGGTCCGGGTCATTGCTGTGCAGTCGGCCGACGGGCAGCTCCGGCTCCTTCTCGGCGAGCCGCAGCACCAGATCGTCGACCTGTGCGTTGGTCTGCGCGACGACCATCAACGGCCGTCCCGCCGCGGCCAGTTCGAGCGCCGCCCGCACGACGAGCGTCGACTTGCCCGCGCCGGGCGGCGAGTCCACGACAACGCCGCGCGCGTCCCCGTGCAGGGTGTCGGCGAGGATCGCCTCCGTGGCGCGGGCGGCCTCCGCGCCCGGGTCGAACAGCGCGGTCACAGTGCCGGTCACAAGAATTCCTCCGGGGTCACGGGGCAGGTGCCGGTGACGGCAGATCGTCCGAGGGTCACAGGGCCGATGCTGGTACCGGTGCCCGTCACAGCAGATCCTCCGGGGTCACGGGGTCCGGGCTCTCCGCCGCGTCGGACCGCGGCGGGCCGCCGTGCGTCCACGGTGTCTCCTCCGGTTCCGGCAGCTTCGGCCCGCCCCGCTGGTCGTGCTCGAACAGCGTCCAGGCAATCCGCTCGCCCTTCTCCGGAACGGAACCTTCCGCAGGGTCCTTGGACCGGCCCATCCGGTCCAGCAGTCGCAGTACGAGCGAGCCGTCCTGCTCGTACCGCACGAACTCCCCGGACTGCGGCTTGCCCTCCAGCGAGCGGTACGCCTTCACGCCCGCGCCGAGATGCGGGCGGTCGTCCGTGCGTACGGTCACCAGCGGGCGGGGCGAGGGCCGCTTCGACTCCGACCAGGCCATCACCACTTCGGTGACCTCACCGACGAACGCCTCGCCCGAGAGCCGCCGGCCGGCCAGCACCAGCGGGTCGTCCAGCGCCTCCTGCGCCTCCAGCTGCGCCTGCGCCGTCTCGCGCGCGGCGAGCTTCTGTGCGGCGGTCACCGCGTCGTCGCGGCGCGGCTGCGGGGGCTCGCCCGCGCGCACCCGGTCGCGGTGTCCGGTGAACGACCAGCGGTCGCGGGTCCAGCGGTCGGCGGCCCGCGGCCCGTCGGGCAGTTCCCGCAGCAGATCCAGGCCGTGCCACACCGCGTCCCAGGTCGGCCGCAGCACCGTCTCCAGCAGTGTCCGGATCTCCCGCTCGGCCGCCGTCAGCCGGCCCAGCTGCTCGTCCGCGGCGCCGCCGTCCTCCGCCGCGGCGAGGGCCTGGCGGGCCCGGTCGTACCGCTCGATCGCGGGCGCCAGCAGCCCGTTGTCGAACGCCGGGTCCGTGGCCGGGCCGGCCGGCGGGCACACCAGCTGGCCGCCCGCGTCCCGCGCGAGCTCCGCCCGCAGTGCCGCCTCCGCGCCCGACTCGCCGTCGGGGGGAGCGATCCACGCGAGCAGCGCACCCAGGTGCTGGTCCTCCAGATGCGACTGCCCGGTCGCCCAGTGCCGCCCCAGCAGGTCCGTCATCGCCAGCAGCAGCGAGGAGCCGGGCACCCGCGCCCGCTCCCCGTAGTGCGTCAGCCACCGCCCGAGCAGCGGCACGCGCGGCGGCGCCGGATAGGGGGTGTCCGGGTCCTGCTCCGCAGTCCGCCGGAACCGCATCGACCGGCCCAGCAGCCGTACGAAGTCGACACCGGGCCGGCTCGGCACGATCAGCTGCGGCGCGTCCGCACACAGCTCGACCTCGACCTTGACCCTCTTCCCGGTCTCCGGATCCGTCTCGCTCCGCTCGGCGGCCTCGACCTCGTCCGCGTATCCGTCCAGATACGGCAGCACCGCCTCGGCCAGCTCCGCGAGAAACGCGAACCGCAGGTCCCGGTCCCGCGGCTGCGCCACGGCCAGCAGCCGCGGCGCGTCCCGCTCCGTACCGACCAGCGCCCCGAGCGGCGCGCCCGCCTCCCCGGCGGTGGTGAGCGGCACGAACACGAGGGGCCGCGCCGAGAGATGCCGGTGCCGCACCGTGGCCAGCGGCTGCGCCCGTCCGCTCTCGACGGCCTCCAGCCGCGCGAGGGTGGCAATCAGCGACATGACTCCCACCTCCCGCGGCTCACGGCACCGGCCACCGGCGACGCGATGGCGTCCGCGCGGCTCTTCGGCGCGCTCCCGAGGGCGATGGCGTCCACGCGGGTCTTCGGCGCGCCCCCGAGGGTGGCGGTGCGGGGCGCGAGGCCGGTCGTCACCGCTGTCTGCCGCCCGCCGCGCGCAGCGCGAGCCGTCACCGTCATGCCGCCCCCCGCCCCGCGCCGCAGGCCCCCGCGCCGAGCGCCTCGGCGCGCAGTGCCGCCGCCCGACGCAGCGTGGCGACCGTGGGGTCCGCCGGGTCACCCGACTCGCCGCGGGCGGCCGACAG
Organism: Streptomyces sp. NPDC054841; assembly: GCF_053611045.1. Classification (NCBI taxonomy): domain Bacteria; kingdom Bacillati; phylum Actinomycetota; class Actinomycetes; order Kitasatosporales; family Streptomycetaceae; genus Streptomyces; species Streptomyces sp. NPDC054841. The sequence continues at coordinate 9,519 of NZ_JBSGZO010000044.1, forward strand.
GACCTCGGCGACCTCCGTCAGACCGCCCAGCTCACCCCGGACCGCCCGCCCCAGGGACTCGACCGCGCCCGCGTCGCGCGCCCGCTCGCGGCAGTGGAAGGCCAGCTCGCAGGAGGACAGGCACTCAGGGGCGTACGCCGAAGGGACCGCCTCGACCGCCGCGGTCAGTTCGCCGGACGAGCAGGATTCCACATCGAAGCTGACCCCGTCCGGCAGCGCCGATGCGATGTCCTCGATCCGGGTCAGCCGGGCCAGCTGCCGCCGTGTCACCGAGAGCTGCTTGCGTACGTCGACGACCGACGCGGCCGGCAGATTGGAGAAGTCCTTCGGGCAGACCAGCAGCACCGAGTGGGCCACCGACGCCCCCTCGGTCAGCGCGGCTACCCGCTCCAGCGCCAGCACGTACACCGCGGCCTGGCGCGCCGCCGCGCCCACCTTCGACGCGTCCGCCGAACTGTCGATCATCGGGAAGGACTTGATCTCCACGACCGTCCACCGGCCGTCGGGATGCACCACGACCGCGTCCGGCTCCAGATACGCGGGTGAGCCCGCCACCTCCAGTGCCAGCATCGGATGGTCCAGCAATGTCCACACCCCCGCGCCGGTGGCCTCCCGCAGGGCCAGCGCGGTGCGTGCCGCACGCCCCTGGGGGCCGGCCGCCGTGAGATCGGGGACCTGTGCGTACTGCGGGTCGGCGACGCCGAGCAGCCGCAGCAGCTCCGTACCGCCATCGGCCTTGACCCGGGCCTCGAACGCGTTTCCCCGCATGAAGGCGAACTGGGACTGGCCGAACGGAGCCGGTGAGCCCAGCGCCCGTGCGAGCGCGGCCTTGTCCACCCCGGCGCCGTCCAGCAGCGCGCGCCGCTTGCACCCGGGGTTGGCGGCGAGGGCCGCCAGCGCGCGGGCGTCGAGCGGATGCGGTGCGGTGGACGGGCCGCGCAGCTCAGCGAGTCGCTGCCGGAGTGCTGTCGCCGACGCCTGTGGAGGAAGTCCGCTGTCCAGGGATGTGCTCACCCGCGGAAGTCTCGCATCCGCCACTGACACTCGGGGACTTGTCGTCCACTCCGATCCCTTCCCCGATCCCTTCCCCGGCCGATTCCCCAGCCCCGGCCCCGGCTCCGGCCAAGCGGGCCCTGACTCCGTCCGTGAGCCGCATCGCCGGCCGCGTGAGCAGCAGTCCCACGCTCATCACGGCGACCCCGGCGGCCGCGTCCAGGAAGTAGTGGTTCGCCGTCCCCATCACCACGAGCGCGGTGACCAGCGGATACGCGACACCCGCCGCCTTCGCCAGCGGGCCGCGGCCGTACCGCCACAGCATCACCCCGCACCACAGCGCCCAGCCCACATGCAGGCTCGGCATCGCGGCGAACTGGTTCGTCATCCCGCCGAGACCGCGCGGTGCGCTCGCCTCGCCGCCCCACCAGCCGTACGAGCTGTACTGCGCCATCGTGTCGACGAATCCGTGCCCGGCGTCCAGCAGCCGGGGCGGGCAGGTCGGCATGAGCGTGAAGCCGATCAGCCCGAGGAGGGTGGAGGTCATCAGCCAGGTCCTGGCCGCCCGGTAGTGGGCGGGGCGCCGGCGGAACAGCCAGATCAGGATCGCCGGGGTGACGAGGTAGTGCAGTGAGGCGTACGCGAAGTCGGCGGGTATGCCGAGCGCGGGGGTGCTGGTGAACAGTCTGTTGAGCGGATGCTCCAGGTTCAGCCGGAGATCCTTCTCGATGCCCAGTATTCCCAGACCGTGTCCGACCGCCGTCGACTCGTCACCACGCGCGAGCAGCCGGCCTGCCGAGTACGCGACGTAGACCACGAGGACGAGTGGCAGCTCGGTCCACCAGCGGAGCCGGGGGTGTCGGCTCGTATGCGCGGTCTGCGGCATCCGGACGCTCTCCATCCGATGTTGGTGCGGCCGTCGGCCACCGGAAAACTGTACGGTGTACGGGACGCGCGAAGAGGGTCGGGGGTTGCTCGCGGTTCACGCCACGTTCAGGTGGGTGATGATGGACGTATGGCACCGCGGATATTTCTCGGCCGGCACGGACAGACGGAGTGGTCCCTGCTCGGCAAGCACACCGGCCGGACGGACATCCCCCTCCTCGACGAGGGGCGGCGCGGCGCAAAGCTGCTGGGGGAGCGGCTGCACAAGTCGCCCTGGGACGGGCTCCCGGACGCGGAGATCCGCACCAGCCCGCTGATCCGCGCCTACGAGACCTGCGAACTCGCCGGATTCGCCGACCGTGCGCAGCCGTGGGACGCGCTGATGGAGTGGGACTACGGCGCGTACGAGGGCATGACCCAGGCCGAGATCCACGCCGTCGACCCCGACTGGTTCATCTGGCGCGACGGCGTTCCCGAGGGGGAGACCAAGGCCCAGCTCGCCGCCCGCGCGGACGGGATCATCGAGTGGGCGCGCTCGGCCGACCGCGACTGTCTGTTCTTCGCGCACGGCCACATCCTGCGTGTCCTGGGTGCCCGCTGGATCGGCGAGGACGTGTCCTTCGCTGCCCGTATCAAGCTCGACCCCACCAGCCTGTCGGCACTGGGCTGGGCCTATGGAGCCCCGGCGATCGAGCGATGGAACGACACGGGCCACCTGGGCACCTGAGCGCCCCTTCCCACCCGCAGTGCAGCAGTACCGCAGTAGCCCATGCGTACCCGTAGTACCGCAGTAGCGCCCGCGTACCCGTGGTGCCGCGGTAGTCCCTGCGTACCCGCAGTACCGCAGCAACCCCTCCGTACCCGCGTCGGCGTGCGCGTCAGTGCACCGCCGCGGCTGACTTCGCCGTCGCCGCGTAACGGTCCAGGAACTCGGCCACCCCGGCTGCCTGCCGACGGGGCGTGAGCAGCCGGGCGGTGTCGGCGAGCATCGCGCGGATACGGGAGGACTGGACCTGGCCGTCCAGGAGGTCGAGGACCTGCTCGCCGGCCACGGCGGCCTCGGCGAGGGCACCGGCGCGGGCCAGGTCGGAGGCGAGCTGTGCCCGGTACAGGGCGAGGTTGCGTGCGAAGTGCGGGTCCTGGAGGGCCGTCGCGCGATGCGCGTGACGGGCGGCGCGGGACCAGTCGCCCAGGGCCGACCAGCACTGCGCCTCCAGAGCCTGGAGCTCCGGCTCGCCGAAGAAGGACATCCACTCCGGATCCGTGTCCGAGGGCCCGCGGCCGAAGAGCGTATGGGCCCGGTACAGCGCCCGCTCGCAGCCACTGCGGTCGCCGAGACCGGCCCAGCCGCCCGCCTCGCGCAGCGTGAGGAGGGCCAGCAGTCTGGCCGACGCCAGTTGTCCGGCCGCGCGCTGCCCGGCCTGCGCGGCACGTACGGCTTCCCGGTGCCGGCCCGCGTCCCGGGCGAGGAACGACGTGTTGCTGAAGGCGTGCGCCTCGAGCCCCGGGTCCCCGGCGACCCGCGCCGTCGCCAGGGCTTCCGCGTAGTGCGAGCGAGCGTCCTCGAAGCGGCCCGAGTCATGGGCCAGCCAGCCGACCGAGATGGCCAGTTCGCCCGCCCCCGCGGCGAGCCGGCCGGCGGTCGAACCCCGGGTCGTGGCACCGGCGTCGAGCAGCGCGTACGCCGTGCGCAGCGGCTGAGAGGCGCGCCGGTAGAGCCCGTCCGCGCCGTGCCGGTCGTCGAGCAGCCGGATCTGCCGTACGGCCTCCTCGACCGCGCGCACCTCCGACTCGCCGATCCGCTGCCGGGGCACGTCGGAACGGAGCGCTTCGGTCCCGGGCTGTGAACCGAGGCCCAGGGATGCGGCCGCCACGCTGACGGTGCCGCTCGTCATGAATGCGCGACGCAGCACGTCGCTCTCCTCTTTGCTATAGGTGCAGTTGGTGCAGTCGGTGCTGTTGGTGCTCTCGGCACTGAGGGTGCCGTTGGTGCCGTTGTTGCTGTTGTACGGATCCGAGGGCTGTGGCGTTCGGTCCCGGGCTCCCCGGCCCCGTACCGCCTCGCGGGCCGAGAACCCCAGATCCGCCAGTGTCATACCGGGGTACATATGCAAAAAGACCCGCTCGTAGGCGTAGTTGGGGCAGCGGATCTCACCCGCCTCCACCCGCCCGATGTAGCGGGCGTCACAGGCGACCTGCTCGCCGATCTCCCGCGCGGCCCTGCGTACGAGCGCCGCGAACTCTCCCGGTGAGCGCTGTCCGCGCAGCCGTCGGAACATGAGGTTGGGAACTGCCCGTGACGACGCCATGGCCGAGCCCTCTCCTGGTACAAGTCGGCGCCTTCTCGGCTTCTTCGGACGTGAGATTCCTTGCGCCGGCGGGGCAAGAACGTACCTGCTGTGACAGGTCGAGTACGCAGTGTTTGGCTACAAACGGGATATCTCACCCACGATCCGCCATGAACTGCCATCCTTTGCGGCGGCGTGCCGCCGTAGCCGTTGACGCGGGCGGGCGTTGAACCCTGCAGGGACGCGATACGTGTCCCTACTCGGCGAGGAGGGTTCCCTTGTTGGAGGTCGGCATGGAGACCAGCGGTGGCTCGCGGACGAGTGCTCAGCACCTGCCCACCGAGGAATACAGCGCGACACCGGCGTCGATGCCCCCGGGCCCCGAGGGGCCCTGCGACCTGGTGACGGTACCGGCCAGGCAGGGTCTGGAAGCGGTGGACATCCTGCGCCGCGGCGGGGCCCCGGCCGTCGGGCCCGTGCTCCACGACGGCAGCTGCGACACGCTCGGCTTCCTGGTGCCGCCCGGCACGGCGGCCGGCTGGGACATGCCCGGCAGCGCCTGTACGCAGACGTCGGGCCGCGGACTGCGCCTGCCCATCGAGCACGGGGCGCCCGGCGCGCCGGCCGTCCCGGCGGAGCCCCCGGTCAGCGGCGGCGGCTGGCTGCTGCCCCCCGGTGACACCGGTCCGGTCACCGACCCGGTCGTGCTCCGCGAGGCCCTCGGTGAGGCGGCCCGCCTGATCGAGGCGGCGGACAGCATCCAGCTCCCGTAAGGAACGGCGCGGGGCGACGGGGCGCCGGCGCCGGGCGACGCGGGGCCGGGCACGCCCCGGGATAATGGCCTGGTGGCAAGGAACAGGCAGCGCGGGCGGTCCGCGGCACCCGAGGCCGTCGTCGAGACCGTGGACGGCGGGCTCGCCGAGCTCGTCCCCGACCGGGAGCGGCCCCGCGGCTGGACGCTGCTGATCGACGGCGCACCCCAGTCCCATGTCGACCTCGACGATCCCGCCCTGCTGACCTTCGAGTACCAGCGCCGCCTCGGCCACGTCGTCGATCTCGTCGCGCCCGCGGGCCGGCCGGTGAACGCCGTCCACCTCGGCGGCGGCGCTTTCACCCTCGCGAGGTACGTCGCCGCGACCCGGCCGCGCTCCACCCAGCAGATCGTCGAGGTGGACGGACCGCTCGTACAGCTCGTCCGCGCCCGCCTCCCGCTCGACCCGGGCGCCCGGATACGGGTCCGCTCCACCGACGCCCGCGCCGGTCTCGGCAAACTTCCCGACGGCTGGGCGGACCTGGTCATAGCGGATGTCTTCAGCGGCGCCCGCACCCCGGCGCACCTCACCACCACGGAGTTCCTCGCAGAGGTACGCCGGGTGCTGAAGCCGGGCGGTCACTACGCCGCCAACCTCGCCGACGGCCCGCCGCTCGCCCATCTGCGCGGCCAGATCGCCACCGCCGCGACCGTCTTTCCCGAACTCGCCCTCGCCGCGGACCCGACTGTGCTGCGCGGCCGCCGTTTCGGCAACGCCGTACTGCTCGGCTCCGATCAGCCGCTGCCCGTAGCGGAACTGACCCGTCGGGTCGCGAGCGACCCGCACGCCGGTCGGGTCGAACACGGCAAGGCGCTGGCGGACTTCACGGGCGGCGCGGCCGTGGTGACCGACGCGAGCGCCAGGCCCTCGCCCGTACCGCCGCCGTCGGCCTTCCGGTAGCACTCAGCCTCCGGCAGTCGGCACCCGGCAGGCGGCAGGTGTGAGTCGGCAGTCGGCAGACGTAAGCCGGCAGGCGGCAGGTGTGAGTCGGCAGTCGGCAGTCGGCAGTCGGCAGTCGGCGCTCAGCGCTCTTCGATCTCGACGCGGGGGGCCGTGTCGTGCCAGGTGCAGAACACGTCGATCTCCCGGCCGCTCTGGGAGAACGTCACCCGGATGTAAGTGGGTTGCTTCCAGATCTGCATCGTCCAGCTGCCGGACGGGGTCGCCGAGACCAGCTCCGCCGACGCGGGCCCGATGTCGAAGGCGACCCGGCCGCCCTCGACCGTGTAGCTCTTCACGTTCCCCGACGGCGGTGACGAGGAGGGGGGCGCGGTCCTGCTCGAGCCGCTGCTCGGTTCGCCGTCATCCGATGATGACGCCGAGGGCTTACGGGTGTTGTCCGGCTTCGCGCCCGAGGTCGCCGAGGGCGACGGGGACTCGGGGTGCCGGGTCGAGGACGACTGGGGCGGGGCGCCCTGCGTCGTCCGGGCGTCCGTCGTGATCGGCAGCGCGCGCGGCCGGTCGTACGCCGTGCCCGCCATCACCGTGTGCACACCCCACCACGAGAGCGTGACCGCCGCGCCCGTGGCGAGCGACCACGCCATGGCGTGTACGAGTCCTCTCCGCATCCGGGCCATACTGCACCACGCGTGTCCCGTCTGTCCCGAGGGGGACCGTCCTACTCCGGATGGCGTACGGTGCCGCCCATGGCAAGTGTGCTCGTGGTCGAGGACGACCAGTTCGTGCGCTCCGCCCTCATCCGGCACTTGACCGAGGCCTCCCACACCGTACGGAGCGTCGGGACGGCCCTGGAGGCGCTGCGCGAGGTGGCCCATTTCCGCTTCGACGTGGTCATTCTCGACCTCGGTCTGCCCGATCTCGACGGGGCCGAGGCGCTGAAGATGCTGCGCGGCATCACCGACGTACCGGTCATCATCGCGACCGCGCGGGACGACGAGACGGAGATCGTGCGGCTCCTCAACGACGGCGCCGACGACTACCTCACCAAGCCGTTCTCCGTGGAGCACCTGTCGGCCCGGATGGCGGCCGTACTGCGCCGTTCCCGGGCCGCGGCGGACGAGGCGCCGCCCAGCAGGGTCATCCAGGTCGGCGGCCTCTCGATCGACCCGCTGCGCCGTCAGGCCGCACTGGACGGGAGCCGGCTCGATCTGACCAGGCGGGAGTTCGACCTGCTCGCCTTTCTCGCCGGGCGGCCGGGTGTCGTCGTTCCGCGCAAGGAACTGCTCGCCGAGGTGTGGCAGCAGTCGTACGGCGACGACCAGACCATTGATGTGCATCTGTCCTGGTTGAGAAGGAAGTTGGGGGAGACCGCCGCTCGCCCCCGCTATCTGCACACCCTTCGGGGAGTCGGTGTGAAACTGGAGCCGCCGCAGTGAGCGGCGGCCGTGACATCAGCCGCTACCGCGGCGGGGCGGCCGCCGGGCTGCAGATGACGACGATGCCCGCACAGCTGCGCCGCGCGGGCGGAGATGGGGGCACCGCCCAGGCGGTGGCTCTGGGGGAGAGCAGAAGAAGATGAGATGGGCGCTGGTCAAGGTCTGCCTGGCGGTCACGGCGATGGTCGTGGTCGCCTTCGCCGTACCGCTCGGGCTCGTCATCCAGGAGATGGCCAGGGACCGGGCCTTCTCCAACGCGGAGCGGCAGGCCGCCGCCATCGGCCCCACGCTCTCCATCACCACCGACCGCGGCCAGTTGGAGCGGGCCGTCGCCTCCACCCAGGCCGGTGCGGCGGGCCGGATGGCCGTGCACGTGCCCGCGAGCGACGAGACCGGCGGCCAGGATCTGGAGATCGGCACCCGGCGGGCCGCCATGAAGGACCTCGCCACCACCCAGCGCATCGGCCGCGCCTCCATCACCGAGGTCACCGACGGCTCCGCGCTGCTCCAGCCCACCGCGCTCAGCTCGGGGAAGATCGCGATCGTCGAGGTGTTCGTCCCGGAGGGCGAGGTCAGCAACGGTGTGACCACCGCCTGGCTGGTGCTGGCGGGGGTCGGCGCGGCGCTGATCGTCGGCTCGGTCGCGGTCGCCGACCGGCTGGGCGTACGGATGATCCGGCCGGCCCAGCGGCTCGCGGGCGCCGCGCACGACCTCGGCGAGGGCAGGCTCGGGGCCCGGGTCCCGGAGGAGGGCCCCACGGAGCTGCGGTCGGCCGCGATCGCCTTCAACTCCATGGCGGACCAGGTGGTCCAGTTGCTCGCCAATGAGCGGGAGCTGGCCGCGGATCTCTCGCACCGGCTGCGTACACCGCTGACCGTGCTCCGGCTCAACGCGGCCTCGCTGGGCACGGGCCCCGCCGCCGATCAGACCAGGGCCGCCGTCGAGAAGCTGGAACGCGAGGTCGACACGATCATCCGTACGGCACGGGAGGCGAAGCCGCAGACGCAGGCGACCGGCCCCGGCGCGGGCTGCGACGTCTCCGAAGTCGTACGCGAGCGCATGGAGTTCTGGTCGGCGCTCGCGGAGGACGAGGCGCGCAAGGTGCGGCTCGCGGGCGTGGACCGCCCCGTGCGGATTCCGGTGGCCAGGCCCGAACTGGCCGCCGCGCTGGACGCATTGCTCGGAAACGTCTTCCGCCACACCCCGGAGGGCACCGCTTTCTCGGTGGACGTGCACAACGGCGACGACGCGGTGATCGTGCTCGTGTCGGACGCGGGTCCCGGGATCGCCGACCCGGAGGCGGCGCAGGCCAGGGGCAACAGCGGGGCCAGGGACGGTTCGACGGGGCTCGGCCTGGACATCGTGCGCCGGGTCGCCGAGTCGACCGGGGGCGACGTACGCATCGGGCACTCGGTGCTCGGCGGTACCGAGGTCCGGATCTGGATCGGGCTGGGCGGCGTACAGCGCCCGCAGGGGCGTCTCGGGCACCGGATGGGGCGGCGCAAGAAGAGCGGTTCGGGAAGCCGCAGAGGCGCAGAGGTCTGAACCATTAATCGCCCCCGATGGGGTCCTTAAGCGTGCCCTAAGAACATCAACCGGCGTCCGGATCCTGTCATTTGTCCGTTTCAATGTCGCTAGCGTGCTGCCGCACCCCCACTTCCGTAACGCAGAGGCAGGCACGCGATGGGCACCAGCACGCACCGGCGCAGGGCGAGCGGCAGGACGAAGGCGATCGGCGCGGTGGTGGCCGCCGCGGTCATCGGCGGCGCGGCGTTCGCGCTCACCGGGACGGCACAGGCGGCCTCGGTGGCCGCCGCGTACACCAGGACCAGCTCCTGGGACGGTGGCTACACCGGCCAGTACGTCATCACCAACGACACCGGCAAGGCCCAGTCGGGCTGGACCCTCGAATTCGATCTGCCCGCCGGCACGAAGATCGGCTCCCTCTGGAACGGCGACCACACCGTCAGCGGTCAGCACATCACCGTGAAGCCGGCGAACTGGAACAAGGAGCTCGCGCCCGGCGCGTCCGTCACCGTCGGCTTCGTGACCTCTGCGAGCGGCGCGGCGGGCGATCCGTCCGGCTGTCTCATCAACAAGGTCACCTGTTCGGTCGACGAGGGCGGCACGCCGCAGCCGAGCGGCCGCCCGACGGAACAGCCCACCCCCACGCCGACGGCGACGGCGACCTCGACCCCCAGCCCCACCGGGACGCCGACCCAGACGGCCACCCCGAAGCCGACCGCCACCGCCACCGCAACCCCCACGGCCCCGGCGGGCGGCAGCGGCAAGTTCGCGCCGTACATCGACACGTCCCTCTACCCGGCGTACGACATGCTCGACGCCGCCGCGAAGACCGGGGTGAAGGACTTCACCCTCGCCTTCATCACCTCCGGCGGCAGCTGCGCCCCGCTCTGGGGCGGTGTCACCGACCTCGCGAACGACAAGGTCGCCGCGCAGATATCCGCCCTGCGCGCCGAGGGCGGTGACGTCCGGGTCTCCTTCGGCGGCGCCGCCGGCCACGAGCTGGCCCTCAACTGCTCCTCGGCCGGCGATCTCGCCAAGGCCTACGGCAAGGTCATCGACGCGTACAAGCTCACCAAGGTCGACTTCGACATCGAGGGCGCCGCGCTGCCGGACACCGCCGCCAACACGCGCCGCTCGCAGGCCATCGCGCAGCTCCAGAAGGAACACCCGGGCCTCGACGTCTCCTTCACCCTGCCGGTCATGCCGGAGGGACTGACGCAGCCCGGTGTCGATCTGCTCGCGGACGCCAAGAAGAACGGTGTCCGGACCGACGCCGTCAACATCATGGCCATGGACTACGGACCGGCGTACAGCGGCGACATGGGCACCTATGCGATCCAGGCCGCCACCGCCACGCAGGCGCAGATCAAGGGCGTGCTCGGCCTCTCGGACGCGGCGGCCTGGAAGACCGTCGCCGTCACCCCGATGATCGGCGTCAACGACGTCACGACGGAGATCTTCAAGGTCGACGACGCGACCCAGCTGGTCGACTTCGCGAAGTCGAAGGGCATCGGCTGGCTGGCGATGTGGTCCTCGACCCGTGACAAGCAGTGCCCGGGCGGCGCGCAGAACTCCGCCGACGCGACCTGCAGCTCGATCCTCCAGGAGCCGCTGGCCTTCACCAAGGCGTTCGCCGCCTACAAGTAGCCGCCGCGGCCGCCGGCCACCAGCCACCGGGCGTTGGCCACGGTCACAGCCGTACGCAGCCCCTCCACCCCCACACAGCGTGTCCCGGCCGGACTTCCCCCCACCCGGCCGGGGCACGCGTTTGCCCGGCCACTACAGCACCGCGGCCCGGAACCCCTCGGGGTCCTCGGCCCACGGCTGATGGCCCGCGCCCTCGAGCACGACCCGTTCGACCTGGGGGAGTGCCCGCTCCAGGGAGTCCACTGCCCTACGGGGGCGGATGTCCAGCTCGCCGTCCACGATCACGACGGGCACCTCCAGCGCGGCGCACTCGGCGTACCACCACCCGGTGCCCATGATCGCGGTCACCTCGGCGTTGATGGCGTGTTGCAGTCGGAAACGGGGCCGATCCCGGTCCCCGACACGTACACCAGCCGCGACACGTGCTCCGGATGGTCGAGTGCGTACCGCAGGGCCAGCGTCGCACCCCAGGAGTGGCCGAGCAGCGCCATCCGCGTCAGCCCGAAGTGCTGTCGTACGGCCTCCAGATCGGCGACCGAACGGGCCAGGGAATACGGGCCGCGGCGCTCGGACCGTCCGCAGCCGCGCTGGTCCCAGCGGTGCACCGCGGCGTCATCGGTGAGCGCCGCGGCCACCTCGCGGAACATGTCCCACAGCCCGGGACCGCCATGGCACAGGACCAGGGGCTCGCCCGCTCCGGTCCGCTCGGCCCACAGCCGCACACCGTCGTCCGTCGTCAGGTGGTGGAGCAATCGGGAAGCACTCCCGTCCTGGCCAGCTCCCGGTACCAGCGGGCGCTGGACTTGAGGGTGCGGGCCTGAGTGTCGTAGTCGACGTACACGGCGCCGAAGCGCTTGCCGTAACCGTACGCCCACTCGAAGTTGTCCATCAGGGACCACAGGAAGTAGCCCCGGACGTCCGCTCCGTCGGCGATCGCGCGGTGCACGGCGGAGAGATGACCGTGCAGATAGCGGATCCGTTCGGGGTCGTGGACGCTGCCGTCGGCGGCCGGCTTGTCGGGGTACGCCGCTCCGTTCTCGGTGACCACGAGCGGCAGGCGTGGCGCCTCACGGCTGTAGTGCGTCAGCAGGTCGTACAGCCCGGTCGGGTCGATCGTCCAGCCCATCTCGGTGACATCGCCGGGCGGCTGGTGGAAGACGACCGAGTCGGCACCGGGCCAGGGAGAGTGGTCGCTCGCGCCATGACCGTCGTTGCGTTCGGCGGTCCGACCGTCACTGTCAGTGGCCGTTGATACAACAGCGGGTGAGTAGTAGTTGATGCCGAGCGAGTCGAGGGGGTGCCGGATGACGGCCGGATCGTCGCTGTGGACGAACGACCAGTCGGTGAGGTTCGCCGTGTCCGTGAGGAGGTCCGCGGGGTATGTGCCGTGCAGCATCGGGTCCGTGAAGATGCGGTTGGCCAGCGCGTCGATCCTGCGTTGGGCGTCCAGATCGGCGGCCGACCGCGTACGGGCCCTGACGGCACTGGGATTGATGCTCACGGACACCTGGGCGCGGGCGGGCAGCGTGGTGCGCAGCGCCTGCGCGGCCAGCCCGTGGCCCAGATTGAGATGGTGCGCGGCACGCAGCGCGGCCACCGGATCGGTGCGGCCGGGTGCGTGCACACCGGATCCGTACCCGAGAAAGGCGCTGCACCAGGGCTCGTTGAGGGTGGTCCACCGCTCCACCCGGTCACCCAGCGCCTCCGCGACGATACGGGCGTAGTCGGCGAAGCGGCTCGCGGTGTCCCGCTCGGGCCAGCCGCCGGCGGTCTCCAGCTCCTGGGGAAGATCCCAGTGGTAGAGGGTGAGCAGGGGCGTGATGCCGTGCTCCAGCAGGTCGTCGACGAGGGCGCGGTAGAAGTCGAGGCCGCGCTGGACGGCCGGGCCCCGGCCGGTGGGCTGGACGCGCGGCCAGGAGACCGAGAAGCGGTACGCGTTGACGCCGAGGTCCGCCATGAGCCGGACGTCCTCGGCACGGCGGTGGAAGTGGTCGACGGCTACATCGCCCGTGTCCCCGTTCTCCACCTTGCCGGGCGTGTGGCTGAAGGTGTCCCAGATCGACGGCGTGCGGCCGCCCTCCCGTACGGCGCCCTCGATCTGGTACGCGGCGGTGGCGGTGCCCCACAGGAATCCGGGCGGAAAGCTGACAGACATGGAGAAGCTCCCAACGTATGCGTACGGACGAGGAGGTGAGGAGGTGAGGAGGCGAGGAGGTGTCAGCCCTTGACCGCGCCCTGCATGATGCCGCCGACGATCTGCTTCCCGAAGATCACGAAGGCGAGCAGCAGCGGCAGCGTGCCCAGCAGCGCGCCGGCCATGATCACCGACTGGTCGGGGATGTAGCCGCGGCCGAGCCCGGTCAGCGCCACCTGCACGGTGGGGCTGCCGTTCTGGGTCAGCGCGATGATCGGCCAGAAGAAGTCGTTCCAGGCCATCACGAAGGTCAGCATGCCGAGCACCGCCATCGCCGGCCGCGCGGCCGGGAAGACGACGTGCCACACCACGCGCCAGCTGCTCGCCCCGTCCACCCGGGCCGCCTCGATCAGCTCGGTCGGCAGCGCCTCGCTGAGGTACTGCCGCATGAAGAAGACGCCGAAGGCGCTGACGAGCGTGGGGAGGATGACGGACTGCAGCTGGTCGGTCCAGGACAGCTCGGCGATCAGCATGTACAGCGGTACGACGCTGAGCTGCGGCGGCACCATCATCGTGCCGATCACCAGCAGCAGGAGGAGGTTCTTGAAGCGGAAGCGGAGTTTGGCGAAGGCGAAGCCGGCGAGCGTGGAGAAGACGACCGTGCCCGCCGCGATCGAGCCCGCGACGACGGTCGTGTTGAGCAGCGCCGTGCCCATGTTGGCGTCGGTCCAGGCGATCTCCAGATTCCTGAAGAGATTGCCGCCGAACCAGAAGGGCGGGGGAGTCTGCGCGAGCCGGCCGCTGGTGCGGGACGCTGCGATCGCCGTCCACACCAGCGGGAAGAGTGAGACCACGGTGAAGACGATCAGGACGGCGTAGGTGATGCGCCCGCCGTGCAGTTGCCGGCCCGCGCCCCGTCGTGCTCGCCTCGTCGTCCGTTCCGTCGTCCGCTCCGTGGTCCGGTCCGTCGTCTGCCGGGTCGTCCGTCGCGTCGTCCGTGTCGTCGTCAGCACAGCAGCCCCCTAGGCGCTCTTGCGGAGCCGGCGGACGAGGAGCCAGTTCACCGCGCCGATCACCAGCAGGATCAGGAACATCGTCCAGGCGATCGCCGAGGCCCGGCCGAGGTGGAGATTCGCCCAGCCCTGCTCGTACAGATAGAGCCCGAGCGTCTGGAACTGGTGGTCGGCGCCGCCTGTCGCGCCGGCGCTGCCGTTGAACAGCAGCGGCTCGCCGAACAGCTGGGTCGCGCCGATCGTCGAGACCACACAGGTGAAGAGGATGGTCGGCCGCAGCGACGGCACGGTCACATGGAGGAACTGCTGCCGGCGCGAGGCTCCGTCGAGCGCCGCCGACTCGTACAGGTCGTTCGGAATGGCCTGCATCGCCGCCAGATAGATCAGCGCGTTGTAACCCGTCCAGCGCCAGATCACGATCGTCGAGACCGCGATCTGCGAGGTCCACTCGCCGTTCTGCCAGTCGACGGGATCGATCCCGGCCAGCCCCAGCGCCCAGTTGACCATTCCGTAGTCGCGCCCGAAGAGCAGCACGAACACGAGCGTCGCCGCGGCCACCGACGTGGCATACGGAGTGAGCGCCGCGACCCGGAAGAACATCGAGCCGCGCAGCCGGTAGTTGAGCAGATGGGCGATGACCAGCGCCATGAGCAGCTGAGGCACCGTGGAGATCAGCCCGATGGTGAAGGTGTTCTTCAGGGCGTTCCAGAAGAACTCGTCCTCCAGCAGCCGGGTGAAGTTGCGCAGCCCCACCCACTCCATGTCGTTCGGCGCGGTCAGCTCCACGCGGTGCAGCGAGGCCCAGCCGGTGTAGAGCAGCGGGAAGAGCCCGAAGGCCGCGAAGAACACGAAGAACGGCGCGACGAAGGCGTACGGGCTCCACCGCACGTCCCGCCGGTACCAGCGGCTGCGCCGCGCGCGCCGCCGTTCGGCCGCGACGGGGTCCGCCGAATCTGCCGAAGGGGATCGTCGCGCCCGGGCCGCGCCCTCCTCCTGGG
>NZ_JBSGZO010000044.1:24162-32975 GCF_053611045.1 Streptomyces sp. NPDC054841
GCGGCAGTGGCGTCACTTGCCATACCGGTCAATGGTCCGGTCCCTGTCACTGGTCCAGCGCGTTGTCGATGGCCTTCACCGCGGCCTCCCAGCCCTCCTTCGAGGACTTGCCCTTCTGGTCGACCTGGAGCATGCCGATGTCTCCCAGGTTCTGGGCGATGACCAGGTCCTTCGGGCCGACGACGGTCACCGGGATGCCCTCGGCGGCCCGCGAGAAGATCTGTCCGATCGGGGCGTTCGCGAAGTACTCGTGCTTGGCGCCGGACACGGCGGGCAGTGCGTACGCGGCGGACGCGCTCGGGAAGCTGCCGCGCTTCTCGAAGAGCTTCGCCTGCTGCTCGGGGGCGGTCAGCCAGGCCGCGAGCTTGGCCGCCTCGGTCTTGTTCCTGCCGGCCTCGGGGACGATCAGGAACGAGCCGCCCCAGTTGCTGGGCTTCGGCGCCGGTGCGACATCCCACTTGTCCTTGCCGGCCGCTCCCGCCTTGTCCTGGATGTAGCCGAGCATCCAGGCCGGGCAGGAGACGGTGGCGAAGGTGCCGTTGGCGTACCCCTGGTCCCAGGCGGGCGTGAACTGCTGGAGCTTGCCGGTCAGTCCCTCGGTCGCGAAGGAGGCGGCGATGTCCCATGCCTCTTTCACGGCCGGGTTGGTCTTGTAGACGACCTTGCCGTTCTCGTCGTAGTACCGTCTGGCGCTGCTGCCGGTGATCGCGCTCATCACGCCGGTCGCGGAGTCCACGAAGGCCGTGCCCTTGGGGGCCTTCGCCTTGAACTGCTTGCCCGCCGCGAGGTACTTGTTCCAGTCGCCCGCCCAGAGCTTGCCGACGGCCTCACGGTCGGTGGGCAGCCCGGCCTTGGCGAACAGGTCCTTGCGGTAGCAGATGCCCTGCGGGCCGATGTCGGTGCCGAGTCCGATCGTCTTCCCGTCCTTGTTCGTGGCCTGCGCCCACTTCCAGGGCAGGAAGCTGTCCTTGCTGACCCCCTCCGCCTTGCCCAGGTCGACCAGCTTGTCCGCCTGGGTGGCGGTGATCTCGGCGATGTTGTTGACCTCGACGGCCTGGATGTCGGCGAGGCCGCTGCCGCTGCCCAGGTGGGTGAGCAGCTGCGGGTAGTAGTTCTCGTTGCGCTCGATCGAGGTCTGCTTGATCTCGACGTTCTTGTTGAGCTTCATGTACTCGTCGTAGAGCCCGGCCTCCTTGAGCCCGAAGGCTCCGAAGACCCCCACCGTGATCGTGGTCCTGCCCTGTCCGCCGCCCCCGCCCTTCGAGCTGCCGCCGGCGGGCTCGTCGCTGTCCTCGGCACAGCCGGCCAGCAGCCCGGCGCCGAGCGCGGCGACGACCGCGAGGATTACGGTCCTGCGCATTGCGTCCTCCTTGTGCCCTGACGTGCCGACCCCCCGGCCAACTGTCGTGGTGCGCCCGTTCGTTGAAGCTGCGGCTCGGGCGGGGAACGTGCGGGTTCTGTATGAGTCAGGTACGGTGGGAGCGCTCCCATATGTGATGTGTTGAAGGTTCGCGGCTCCCCGGAGGGGTGTCAAGGCACTCGACGCGTAATGTTCTCGGCCAGCGGAGCACGGGAGGCGGATCATGGTGGATCGCCGGAACGCCGGTGCCCGGGCGGCCGGTGCCGCCCGCGGCGGAACACGCGGCGGAGCCAGGACGTCGGGCCGCAGCGGAGGCAGACCGACCCTCGAAGAGGTCGCCGCGCGCGCCGGAGTCGGCCGCGGCACGGTCTCCAGGGTGATCAACGGCTCGCCGCGGGTGAGCGACGAGACCCGGGCCGCCGTCGAGGCGGCCGTCGCCGAGCTGGGTTACGTGCCCAACCGCGCGGCGCGCGCACTCGCCGCGAACCGCACCGACGCCATCGCCCTCGTCGTCCCCGAGCCCGAGGCACGGTTCTTCGCGGAGCCGTACTTCTCCGACATCGTGCGCGGTGTCGGCGCGGCCCTCGCCGACACCGACATGCAACTGCTGCTGACCTTCGCCGGCTCGGACCGGGGGCGCCGCAGGCTCGCCCAGTACCTGGCCGCCGACCGCGTGGACGGCGTCCTGCTGGTGTCCGTACACGCCGACGACCCGCTGCCCGACCTCCTCGAACAGCTCGCGATCCCGGCCGTCATCAGCGGCCGCCGCTCGGCGGACGAACCCCTCGCCGCCGTCGACTCCGACAACACCGCGGGCGCCTGCGCGGCCGTCGACCACCTGCTGTCCCGGGGCCGCCGCACCATCGCGACGATCACGGGCCGTCTCGACGTCTACGGTGCGCAGTGCCGCCTCGACGGCTACCGGGACGCCCTCGCCGCGGCGGGCGTCGCCCCCGACGAACAGCTGGTCGCACCCGCCGACTTCACCGAGGAGGGCGGCCGCCGGGCCATGCGCGAACTGCTGGACCGCCGCCCCGCTCTGGACGCGGTCTTCGCCGCCTCCGACGTCATGGCGGCCGGCGCCCGCCAGGTCCTGCGCGAGACGGGCCGCCGCATCCCCGACGACGTCGCCCTGGTCGGCTTCGACGACTCCGCCGTGGCCCGCCACATGGATCCGGCGCTCACCAGTGTGCGCCAGCCGATCGAGGAGATGGGCCGCACGATGGCGGACGTCCTGCTTCAGGAGATAGCGGACCGGAGCGGGCGGGACCGGCGGGAGCGGCTGGAGCGGCCGAGGATCGTTCTGCCGACGGAGCTCGTGGTGCGCGAGTCGTCGTGAACGCGGTCGGCGCACCCATGCGGCCACGCGCCACGCGCCCTCGCCGACCTCGGCGCGCGTGTGTGGTTCACGGGCAGGCCCACGCCGGCTTCGGCGCGCGTGCGCGGTTCACGGGCAGGCCCACGCCTCGGCATCGAGGACCTGGACGCCTCGTCGGCCAACGGCCTTGCCCCGGGGTACGGCGCCGCCCGTCAACGGCCTGCCGCAGGCGACGCACGCATCCCGTCCGGTGAGCCCGGCGCGCAGCTCTCGTAGCCGCGCGCCGAGCTACACCCCTGGACATCCTGAACACCCGGAACTGCCGGCGATCGGTGCTCACGCCACGGACGGCACCGGCTACGCCTGGCCGTACGGGGCGGCGTAGTGCCGGGCGGCCTCGCGGGCCTGGAAGTACGGCAGGACCTCGGCCGGGTTGGTGATGAGCTCGACGCCGGTCATCCGGTCGTCGGCGCCGAAGTGGAGCAGCGCGACAACGCGCCCGTCGAAGATCCAGAAGTCCTCGGCGGGCAGCCGCAGCTCTTCGGCCTTCGCGCGGGTCAGGGTGCGGATGTCCTCGCCCACCGCGGCGTTCCGGCGGGCAGTGTCGAGGAGGTACCGCTGCCCCTCGGTGGCCGGCTCATCGAGGATCCGGACGCGCTCGAACCGCTTTCCGAGCGCGGTCTGTTCGCGACGCTCCACGCACCACGGGTCGGCGAGGTCCCACTCGACCGTCTCGCCCCGGGCGAACCGGGCGTAGGTATCGGTGGCCTCGTCGGAGGCATAGCGCCGCCGGGACTCCAGCCGCCACGCGGAGTGTTTCAAGGCGATGAACATGCCCTCGAACTCGTCGAAGGTGATCATCTCGGGCACGCGCACGGGCTCCCTGGGGCCGAAGTTGGCAAGGAGCTCACGCGGCACCGTGGCGGCGCCCTCCTCGACGGTGAGGTTTTCGAGCTGGGCGAGCTCGTCGGGGTCGGTGACGCGGTCGCCCCGGATCAGCCATGTGTCGGTGCCTTCGATCCGGTACAGCGTGAGGCAGCCGTTGTTGCCCGAGTTGGTGCCAACCTTGCGCAGTTGCCTGGCCATGGGTCCCCCTTCGCGGGTCGGTGTGTGCGGCGCACCGTAACCGTGCGAGCCTGGCGCACAACAGGGCGCGAACGCACGAGAGGCCCGCTCCCGCGCACGCGGCGCGAGAAGGGGAGACCCGGCACGGCGACCTCGACGGCTACCGGGACGCACAAGGCTCTGGGCGAGAAGGGCTGACCTCGGAAGCACACAGGCGCCCTCTGTGCGGCTCCGAGGCCGAACAGAGGGCGTTCTCGTCGCCTTCGCGTTCCCGAAGCTTCCGGCGGCACGAAAAAGGGCCGACCTGTTCTCACAGGCCGGCCCTTGATCAATCAGGGTGAGTGACGGGACTTGAACCCGCGACATCCTGGACCACAACCAGGTGCTCTGCCAGCTGAGCTACACCCACCATGACCGGTCGCTTTCCCGACCGGCCGAGAAAAAGTGTACAGGGTCCGAGAGGGTGCTCGCGCCCGCGTTTACTCCCCCCGTCGCGGGCGCGGTGCACAAGGCACGCCCCGGGCCTACTGTGCGGGCAGGACGTGGCGCGCTGCGATCGACTTCGCGGTGTCCGAGTCGGGGCCGGGCTGCGGGACGAAGATCGCCTCGCGGTAGTAGCGCAGCTCGGCGATGGATTCGCGGATGTCTGCGAGAGCCCTGTGGTTGCCGTTCTTCTCCGGACTGTTGAAATACGCCCTCGGGTACCAGCGGCGGGCCAGTTCCTTGACCGAGGAGACATCGACGATCCGGTAGTGGAGGTACTCCTCCACCTTCGGCATGTCGCGGAGCAGGAAGCCCCGGTCGGTACCGACCGAGTTTCCGCACAGCGGCGCCTTGCCGGGCTCCTTGACGTGTTCACGTACGTATGCGAGGACCTGCTCCTCGGCGTCGGCGAGCGTCGTGCCGCCCGCGAGCTCGTCGAGGAGGCCCGAGGTGGTGTGCATCTGCCGCACCACCTCGGGCATGGTCTCCAGGGCCGCGTCGGGCGGGCGGATCACGATGTCCACCCCTTCACCGAGCACGTTCAGCTCCGAGTCGGTGACCAGCGCGGCCACCTCGATGAGTGCGTCGTCGGCCAGCGAGAGCCCGGTCATCTCGCAGTCGATCCACACCATGCGATCGTTCATGCGTCCTACCTTAGGCCGACCGGCGATCGGGAGGTGACGTCGCGTGCCGATGGCTTTCGCCCGGCTCCCTCACCCGCACCCGTCATGTCGGCCGGTCCAGGAGGTGTCCGGTGCAGGAGGTCTCCGGTGCGGGGGTGTCCGGTGATACAGGAAGTGTCCGGTGATACGGGAAGTGCCCGGTGGATCGGGCCTCGCTGCGGCCCGATCCACCGGACACCACACCTAGGGCGCGCTCCGCTGACCCGGGAGCGCCGGACGGCCCGGGGCATAGGCGTCGGAGCCGGGCCTGCCCGGTTCCGACGGAGCGCCGGGGGCCGTCGCCGTCGCCGCGGCGGGCCGCCTCGCCTGCACGGATGCCTGCTGGGGCACGACCGGCTCCGCCATCGGGGCGGGACCGGAGTCGCCCTGCGGGCGCCGGGCCCGGTAGGCGGCCCGGTACGCCGCAGGGGACGAGCCCAGCTGGCGGCGGAAGTGGCCGCGCAGCGCCACCGGGGAGCGGAAGCCGCAGCGGCCCGCGACCTCGTCGACCGAGTAGTCGGAGGTCTCCAGCAGCCGCTGCGCCTGCAGCACCCGCTGGGTGATCAGCCACTGCAGGGGAGCGCTCCCGGTGAGTGAGCGGAACCTGCGGTCGAAGGTCCGCCTGCTCATGTACGCGCGCGCCGCCAGGGTCTCCACGTCGAACTGCTCGTGAAGATGCTCCAGCGCCCAGGCCACGACCTCGGCGAGCGGGTCGGAGCCGATCTCCTCCGGTAAAGACCTGTCGAGATAGCGCTCCTGCCCGCCACTGCGCCGTGGCGGCACGACCAGCCGGCGGGCCAGCGCCCCGGCGGCCTCGGTGCCGTGGTCCGTCCGCACGATGTGCAGACAGAGATCGATGCCCGCCGCGGTCCCGGCGGAGGTGAGGACGTCGCCGTCGTCGACGAAGAGCTCGCGCGGGTCGACATGGACCGACGGATAGCGCTTGGCGAGCGTCGGTGCGTACATCCAGTGTGTCGTCGCCGGGCGGCCGTCCAGCAGCCCCGCGGCGGCCAGTACGAAGGCGCCCGTGCACAGTCCGACGATGCGGGCGCCCTCCTCGTGGGCGCGGCGCAGCGCGTCGAGCGCCTCCGGTGGCGGTGGTGAAGTGATGGACCGCCAGGCCGGGACCACGACGGTGCCCGCTCTGCCGATCGCCTCCAGCCCGTACGGCGCGGTGAGTTCGAGGCCGCCGGTGGTCCGCAGCGGTCCGTCCTCGCCGGCGCACACGAGCAGCCTGTAGCGGGGAACTCCGGCGTCCTGGCGGTCGATTCCGAACACCGAGAGTGGGATGGAACTCTCGAAGATGGGGCCGCCGCTGAACAGCAGCACCGCGACGACTTCGCGGCGGCGGCGCCCGGAAAGTTTCCGCGCGGCCTCCGGTGCGGCGGAGTCCTGACTCATGACGCTAAGCCCCCCTCGGTGTTCGCGTCTCCCCGTTCTTGTCGGGCCTGTCGCTCCTGCACGTTTCCCCTCGGTTTTGCACGAGTCCCCAGACTTCGATACTCATGATCGAATCTACTGCGTCCCGTGGTGCCGGCGTGACAAGTTCTGGATCCGGCACATTGTCGACAAGGCAACTTGGCGCGAAGCATTCGATCACGAAGCGTTCCACTCGCGGGCCGTGCAGGGAAGTGCGCATTGCGCGCATGGCCCGTCCCCGTAGGGTGCGAGCGGCCCGTGCGGTCCTTTCTTCCCTGGTGACAAGGGGGTTCGCGGGCCATTTCGGCAAGGATCGGTCGTGGGCGTGAAGTTGGCTGAAAATATACGGGTGCGTGTGTGCGAACCCGTCAGTCCCCCGGCGTGTTTCGTGCGCGCCGGGAACCGCCCCTGCGCGCCCTCGCCCGTACGGGGCGTGCCGCCGCCCGTTCCGACCGGCGCAACAGCACCCGGCAGGCGGCGGTTACGGCCGCCAGTTGGAGCGCGACGACCGCGGCCCCGCCGACGGACGTGCCGTACACCACGAGCACGACGGGGACCAGGACGCAACTGAAGGCTGCCCAGCGGACCACGTCGCCAACGGAGTCGGCGGGGGCGTTCGGCATCTCCGCGGGCGTCGTCCGCTCCTGCGGCGGCACGGCGGGTGGCACCCCCCACGGTTCGGCCGCCGACTCGGCCGCCGACTCGGCCGCCGACTCGGCCGGCGTCGTCGGCGTCGTCGGCACCGTCGGCCGCGACGTCCTGCGGCTGCCGCGCCACGGTGTCGGGGCGGGTCGCTCTCCCCGCGCGGGGACGGAGGCGCGGGCGGCCGGTGTTGCGGGCACGGAGGCTCCCTGGGGGCGGCGGGCGGATCCGTGTGCCAACGAGGAGCGGCTCCTCCGGTCACTGCTGCCGCATCGCCGGTACCGCCGGGCAACGGGCGTCACCGGTGAAGCCTGTACGGTGCAGGCGCCATTGCCATACAGAGCGTGCTCGTGCATGCTCCCTGGAACGCAAGCACCCTGGAACGCCGTGAGTAGGGCCGCGAGCTCTGGGCAGAGGAGGAGTGTCGCCGTACCCTTGGGGGTATGGGCTTGGGAAGATGATTCCCGGACACAGCTCCGCCGCCAACCGTCGCCCTCCCATGAGGATCTGAACGCCGAGACACCGATGGCCGGTCACGAATTCCCCGAACCCGCGGACCGCAAGCAGGTCGCCGACCCCGTGTCGGATCTGCAGGCGGCGGAACAGTCACGCCATTCCTGCGATCCCGCCTTCCGGCACGGAGTCGTCGTCGGCTTCGACGGATCGACGTCCAGTGAGCGAGCGCTCGCGTACGCCATCGGCATGGCCAGGCGCTCCGGTTCCGGCCTGATCATCGTGCATGTCGCCAACCGTCTTCCCACGACCGTGTGGGCGGGCTGCGAGCCGCCGGTGTTCGTCGACGTACCGGACCACCGCACCGAAGTCCTCGGGCTGGAACTGGCCTGTGCCGACTATCTCTCCGAGGTGCCGTGGATCCTCGTGGAGCGTGGTGGCGACATCTGTCATGAGCTCGAGGAAGTCGGCCGAGAGTATTCGGCGGATGCGATCGTCGTCGGGTCCACGCACGGCATCGTGGGGCGGATTTTCGGCTCCGTGGCCGGCCGGCTGGCACGCCGTGCGCAGCGGCCGGTCATCGTCATCCCGTAACCCTCGCCAGGCCCGCGCGTCACCCCTCGTTCGCCCAGGTCGGGCCGAGATCGTAACTTTTTGACGACCGTCAAATCTACTCGTCCGTACAGGTGGATTGTGCGCTTGTGAAGGGTACATAAGGGTGGCTGGGAAACAGCACCAACGCGCGCATGAAGGGAGCCCGCCGTGGACAACGAAGTCTCCGCGGGAAGCGCCACGTCAACCACTCTCGGCCACCTCGCACTGGGCCTGACTCTGCTGGCCTTCGGTATCGGCAACACCGGTGTGATCGACAACGTCGCGGCATCCGACGCCGCGTCACTCGCGACCTGGGTGGGCGGGGTCGCACTGTTCATCGTCGGGTTGCTCGAGTTCCGTTCGGGCAACGGCGGTACGGGTACGGCCTTCGCGGGCCTCGGCGCCTTCTGGTTCACCTGGGGCACCGGCGTCGGCACGGAGGTCTCGGCGGAGGCCGCGGGACTCTTCCTGCTGCTGTTCGCGCTGCTGGCACTCACCCTCACCGCCGCCTCCGCGGGCAGCGGACTCTTCGGGCAGGGTGTGTACGGGCTGCTGTGCGTCTCGATGCTGCTCCTCGCCATCGCGTCTCTCGCGGGGAACGACGGTCTCGCGAAGGCCGGCGGCTGGGTCGGCGCGGTCGCGGGCCTCGCGGCCTGGTACGGCGCCACGGCGGCGCTGGCGCACTGGCCCACCTTCACCGGGCGCGCTGCCGGCCGGGGGGTGACGGCCACCGGCTGAGCGGCCACAGGCCGGCGTGAGGGCGACGCCGGCGACGAAAAGGGCGACCCCCTCTGCGCGCTGGTGGCGTGCGCAGAGG
>NZ_JBSGZO010000045.1:0-21029 GCF_053611045.1 Streptomyces sp. NPDC054841
GCGGCCGGCCGCCCGAGCCCGCGTCGCCCACGGCCACGTCCTCGCCCGGGCCGGGGCCCGGTACGACGCGTCCGCGGGCCCCCGGGGGAGTCCGAGCCGCCCGCGGGACGCACCGTCACGGTCGCGTACAGCCCTCCGGAGCAAACGTTCACCTGCTCACCGACGGCGCTGTGGCGTCCCTCCACGCGACGGCCCGGCACCCTCGGGTGCCGGGGCCT
Source organism: Streptomyces sp. NPDC054841 (assembly GCF_053611045.1). Taxonomy (NCBI): domain Bacteria; kingdom Bacillati; phylum Actinomycetota; class Actinomycetes; order Kitasatosporales; family Streptomycetaceae; genus Streptomyces; species Streptomyces sp. NPDC054841. The sequence continues at coordinate 219 of NZ_JBSGZO010000045.1, forward strand.
TACCTGCCACTGGCTCTGCCCTGCCACTGGCCCTGTCCTGGCGGGCCCAGTCCTGGCCAGACCTGTCCTGGCGGGCCCAGTCCTGGCCAGACCTGTCCTGGCGGGCCCAGTCCTGGCCAGACCTGTCCTGGCGGGCCCAGTCCTGGCCGGGCCTGTCCTGGCGGGCCCAGTCCTGGCCAGACCTGTCCTGGCGGGCCCAGTCCTGGCCGGGCCCTGTCCCGGTCTAGGAGTGGCCCAGATCGTCCGGCGACGCCGCGTCCACGTGGTCCGGGACCGAGCCGCTGTCCGGGGCGGGCCGGAGCGGGAACTCGTCGGGACGCATCGAGTCCAGCACCGGCGGCGCGGGCCGAGGAGGCTTCGGCATGACCGCCGCCTCCGAGTGCCCGCCGCACCCGTACGAGAGCGACACGACCCGGCCGTCCGCCGGCGAGAACTCGTTCGCGCACACCCCGAACGCCTGCTTGAGCGACCCGCCCAGCGGCATCAGGAACCCGCACGACACGCAGGTCGCGGGCGCCGCCTGCGCCATCGGCGTCTTCGCGCCGTACGACTCCTCCCAGCGGTCCGCGGCGACATGCAGCCCGTAGCGCGACAGCACCCGCGCCCGCCGCATCCCGAGCTCCTCCGCGACGGACGAGATCGCACCGCGCGACGGGGCTCGGGAGACGATCTCCGCGTCCTCCGCGTCGACCCGGTCGGCCATCTCGCCGGAGACCGGCGAGTTCGGCGGGGGCACGTCCTCGCCCGAGTACCCGGGCTCCAGCCGCAGGTCCTCGGCCTCGGTCGGGAGCAGATCCCCCGGCCCCATGTCCCCCGGCCGCAGCCGCTCGCTCCACGGCACCCACTCCGGCGCCAGCAGCGCGTCGGGCCCCGGCAGCAGGACGGTCTCGTCGAGGGTGACGACCTTCGCGCGGGACGCCCTGGCGACGGTGACGGCCCAGCGCCACCCCTTGTACCCCGGCTCCTGGCACTCGAAGAGGTGGGTGACGACCCTGTCGCCCTCGGACACGAGCGAGACATGCTCGCCCACCACTCCCGGCGCGGCTGCCTCCTCGGCAGCTGTCCGCGCGAGGTCTACCGCCTCGGCGCACAGACGGTCGGGGGTACGGCTTCGCGTCGTCGCAGCACTCACAGGTCTCGCTTCTCTCCTACGCCGTCTCACGGGTGCGCCGGCCGATTCGCGATGTACGGGCGGCGGGCGGAGCGGACCAGTGGGCCGCATCGACGTCCGCGCCCGGGCAATCCGTCTCGGGCACACCTACCGTCACCCATTCTGCGGGATGACGAAGAGGCGCGCGGCCGAGAACTACCGCCGGTGGCGCGCTACGCACGCTACCCCTTCCGTGGCGTGCCGCCCACCTGCCCGTCCGAATCCCGGTTCGGGTCGAAGGAGCTTAGGGCACTATGACGACGTGACAGCCGCGAGGTCGTCCGACGATTCCGGGCCGCTGAACAGGGCGGGCCGGGCGGTCGGCCGTGCTCTGCACCTCCCCTTCACCGGTACGGCGAAGGGGATTCGCCGGGCGACCCACGCCCATGGTGCGGGCGAATCCGGGCTGGGCAAACTCATCGAGCTGCACGCGGTCAACGGCGCCGGCGATGTCATGATCACCGTCGCACTCGCATCGACCGTCTTCTTCTCGGTGCCCACCGACGAGGCCCGCGGGCGCGTGGCGCTCTATCTCGCGATCACCTTGGCGCCGTTCGCTCTCCTCGCTCCCGTGATCGGCCCGCTTCTGGACCACATCCCGCACGGCCGCCGCGCCGCGATGGCGGGCGCGATGATGACCCGGGCGGTACTGGCGCTCACCATGTCGGGCGCGGTCGCGACGGGCGGCCTGGAGCTGTATCCGGCGGCGCTCGGGGTGCTGGTGGCGTCGAAGGCGTACGGAGTGGTCAGAAGCGCCGTCGTGCCCCGGCTGCTGCCGCCCGGGTTCGCCCTCGTGAAGGCGAATTCCCGGGTGACCCTGGCCGGGCTGGTCGCGACCGGGATCGCCGCGCCCGTCGGCGTCGCGCTGCAGCGGATCGGCCCCGCCTGGCCGCTGTACGGGGCGTGCGCCGTCTTCGTCGCGGGCACCTTCCTGGCGTTCAGCCTGCCGCACAAGGTCGACTCGGCGAAGGGTGAGCGCAAGGCGCACATGCTGACGCACGGCGAACGGAAGCCGAGCCTGCGCACGGTCGGCCCGTCGGTGCTGCACGGACTGCAGGCGAACGCGGCACACCGCATGCTCTCCGGGTTCCTGATCTTCTTCCTTGCGTTCCTGCTGCGGGTGCATCCGATGGCCGGGCAGAGCGCGGCGGCGTCGCTGGTCATGGTGGGCATCGCGGCGGGGGTCGGAAATGCCTGCGGTACGGCGATCGGAGCGTGGGTGAGGAACCGTCCCCCGGAGGTCATCGTCGCCACGGGCCTGTCGCTCGTGCTGTCGGCGGCGATCCTCGCGGCCGTCTTCTTCAGCCCGCTCATGGTGGCGGTGCTGGCCGGGGTGGCGGGACTCTCGCAGGCGCTGTCGAAGCTGTCGCTGGACGCGATGATCCAGCGGGACGTTCCGGAGTCGGTACGGACGTCGGCGTTCGCCCGTTCGGAGACGCTGCTGCAGATGTCGTGGGTGGTGGGCGGAGCGATCGGGATCGCCCTGCCGCTGAACGGGGTGCTCGGCATGGCGGTGGCGGCGGCGATCCTGGCGACAGGCGCGGCGCTGGCCCTGCACGGTCTGCTGGTGGCCTCCCGGCGCAGCACACTGCCCCCGTCGCACCGGGTGAGCGCCGCACCCCGGGTGCAGTGACACCCGGCACCCCGGGTGCAGTGACGCCCGGCACCCCGGGCACGGTGCGCCGGGTGCCCCTGGGCACGGTGAGGCTCGGCGCCACGCCGCACCCCCGCGCTGCGGGACACCGGGGGCCCGATAGCCTTCGGACCATGACCGTTGCGTTCTTTACCGGCAAGCACCGCCGGGCCGCCGCCGCCCTCGGTGCCGTGTCCGCCGGCCTCCTCGTACTCTCCGCCTGCGACAAGCCGACGCCGATCGCGACCGTGACGGTCGGGACGGACTCGGTCCACTCCGAGGCGGCCTGCTACAACGACGGCAATGCCATCAAGGAGTCGCTGGCCCAGGGCTGCCTGAACGAGAAGGCCGAGAAGTCCATCGACGTCGCCTCGGACGACAAGATCCGGTTCGGCGTCGACCCCGAGATCGCCGAGAACGGCTGGACGATCTTCATCGGTGGTGAGCGGGCCGAGCAGGAGCCGTACCACAAGACGTACCGGACCATCCCGGCCAGCGCGTTCTTCACCAGCCCGACCGGTGAGGCCTCCAGCACCGCGCAGGTCTCCATCGTGGAGACCTCCGGCAAGAAGCTGACCGGCATCTGGCACTTCAAGCTGAACAAGGTCTGAGCCCGGGCGGCACCACCCAGCCATGCGCGTACTCGTCGTGACCGCGGTGCCGGCGGAGGCGGACTCCGTCACCGCCGGCCTCTCCGCCCACGGCCCGTCCACCACGCACCCCCTCCCGGGCGGCCACGCCCTGCGCCGCTGTGCGGGCGCGGGGGTGAGCGTGGACGTCCTCCCGGCGGGTGTGGGCCCCGCGGCCGCGGCCGCGGCGACGGCGACGGCGCTGACCGCGGCGGCGTACGAGCAGGCGGGCCCGGGCGCGCACGGAGCCGCCGGACAGGGCCCGGGCCGGCCCGCAGGAGCAGGCGGTCCGGCTGCCCGTGCCGGCTACGACCTCGTCGTTTCCGCCGGGATCGGCGGAGGGTTCCAGCCGGTCGCGCCGGTCGGCACGGTCGTCGTGGCCGACGCGATCGTCGCGGGTGATCTGGGCGCACAGACGCCCGACGGATTCCTCGCCGTCGAGGAGCTGGGTTTCGGGCGCTCGGTGCATGTGCCGTCGCCCCTCTCGGGCCGGATCGCCAAGACCCTGGACGCGGTGTACGGGCCCGTCCTCACCGTGTCCACCGTCACCGGCACCGGCGCGCGTGCGGCCGAACTGATCACGCGTCACCCCCGGGCCGCCGCCGAGGCGATGGAGGGCTTCGGGGTCGCCGAGGCCGCCGCCGCGCACGGTGTGCCCGTCGTGGAGATCCGGGCCGTGTCGAACGCCGTCGGCCCGCGTGACCGCTCCGCCTGGCGGATCGGCGAGGCACTGGAGTCCCTGCGGCACGCGTTCGGGCTACTCGGCCCCGTCTTCGAGGAGGAGTCCGGATGACACCCCGACGGATCCAGATCGCTTACTCTCCCTGCCCGAACGACACCTTCGTCTTCGACGCCTGGGCACACGGCCGGGTCCCCGGCGCACCCCGTCTCGATGTCACGTTCGCCGACATCGACATCACCAACGGCATGGCCGAGCGCGGTGAGTTCGACGTCCTGAAGGTGTCGTACGCCGTACTGCCCTACATCCTCGACGAGTACGCCCTGCTGCCCTGCGGCGGGGCGCTGGGGCGGGGCTGCGGCCCGCTTTTGCTGGTAAGGGAACCGAAAGAACACAGCCTCACCCGCGAGCCCGGATCCGCAGCGGACCTCGCGGGGAAGACCGTCGCCGTGCCGAGCGAGAAGTCGACGGCGTATCTCCTGTTCCGGCTGTGGGCGGCGGATCTGGTGCCGGAGGGCGTGGGCCGGATCGTCGTCCTGCCGTTCCACGAGATCATGCCGGCGGTACGGGACGGCAAGGTGGACGCCGGGCTCGTCATCCACGAGGCACGTTTCACCTATCAGAACTACGACCTGCACTGCCTTGCCGACATGGGCGAGCACTGGGAGTCCACGACGGGTCTGCCGATCCCGCTCGGCGCGATCGTCGCCAAGCGGTCGCTGGGCACGGAGATGCTGACGCTGCTGGCCGAGTCGGCTCGTACGTCCGTGCGGATGGCGTGGGACGACCCGGTGGCGTCCCGCCCGTACGTACTGGAACACGCCCAGGAGATGGACCCGGCGGTGGCCGATCAGCACATCGGGCTGTACGTCAACGAGTTCACGGCCGGCCTCGGCGAGAACGGCTATGCCGCGGTCCGCGGGCTCCTCACACGCGCCGCGGCCGAGGGGCTGGTGCCGCCCCTCGGCCCGGAAGCGCTGTCGTTCGTCTAGTTGTCGTTCGTCCAGTTGTCGTTCGGCCGGCGGTCGTTCGGCCGGACGCCCTTCATCCGGCCGTCGGCCGGCTAGACGTCGAGCTGGTCGGCGACCGCGCGCAACAGGCCCGCGATCTTCTTGCCGTGGGCCTTGTCGGGGTAGCGGCCCCGCTCCAGCGACGGCGTGATGTTCTCCAGGAGCGTCGTCAGGTCCTGCACGATCGACGCCAGTTCGTCCGGCTTGCGGCGCTGGGCGGCGGCGACGGACGGGGTCGGGTCCAGGACCGTCACCGACAGCGCCTGGTCACCCCGCTGACCCGCGACGACGCCGAACTCGACCCGCTGCCCCGGCTTCAGGCTGTCGACTCCGTCAGGAAGCACCGACGAGTGGACGAAGACGTCGCCGCCGTCGTCGCGGGAGAGAAAGCCGAAGCCCTTCTCACTGTTGAACCACTTGACCTTGCCGGTAGGCACGTCTGTCCTCGTCCTCGTAACTCGTCGGGATTTCGAAAACGCTCGGAATCCGCCCGGAATCCGCTCGGAAACCGATTGGAACCGCTCGCAAAACTGCTCTGGATAGCACTGCAGCGGGTCGCCCGACCCGCCACCACACAAGGCTAATGGTCCGGGGGCCACTGACAAGACGTCCCCGGCGGTTCCTACGCGCTGGGAACTACCCTGGTCGAGTGACTCATGAAACCCAAGCGAATTCGACCGGCCCCGGGGACGGGCTCGTCCGTGTCGGCGCAATCGTCTTCATCATCGGCGCGGTGGCCACTCTGGTCACGGTGGCCCCGCTGTTCCTCGGTACGGATCCGTTCCCGACGGCCGCGTACCTCGTGAGCATGCTGATGGGCGTCGGGTTCCTCGTCGCGGGCGCGGGCGTGCTGCGGTCGATCGCCGCGCAGCGCCGTCAGGCACGCTCCTCAGCGTAGGCGTACGCGTCGGCGTACCCGCCGAGCCAGGCCGGGAACGCGGTGAGGTCGGGCAGGACCACGTCCGCCCCGGCGTCCCGCAGCTCACCCTCCTCGCACGGCCCGGTCGGCACGGCGACGGAGAGCGCTCCCGCGGTACGGGCGCCACGCACATCCCCGGTGTGGTCGCCGACGTACACCTGCGCGTCGTGCTCGCGCAGCGCCTCCGCCTTGGCCTCCGCCCACAGCCAGCCGATCACCTCGTCCGGCTCGATGCCGAGGTGGGCGAGGTGCAGCCTGGCGTTCGGCTCGTGCTTGGCGGTGACGACGATCGCCCGGCCGCCGAGCGCCTGGACCGCGGCGACGGCTTCACGGGCGCCGGGCATCGCGAGGGTCGGCGTGATGGCGTGCGTGGGATAGATCTCGCGGTAGCGGTCGCCCATCTCCTGGATCCGGTCGTCCGGGAACCAGTGCGCGAGCTCCTCCTCCAGCGGCGGTCCGAGCCGCGTGACCGCGAGATCGGCATCGATCCAGACGCCCGTCTCGGCGGAGAGTGCCTGGTAGGCGGCCCGTATACCGGGGCGTGAGTCGATCAGGGTCATATCGAGGTCGAAGCCGACGGTGAGCGGTGGTGTCGCGGGTTCCGGAGCCATGCGGGCCATTGTGCCCACAAGGCGCCATCGGCCCGCGCATACACTTAGCCAACCCTTACCAGCCTCACCAGCCTCCCGATGGGTTTCCATGTCAGCCGCCGCCTTCAGGACCAGACGTGTGTTCGCGACGGCGGCGGCCGTTGTCGCACTGCTGCTCGCGGTCCTGCTCAGCCTCGCGGTCGGGGCGCGCCCGATCGCGCCGTCCGCGGTCCTCGACGCCCTGCTGCACGGCGGGACGAGCGACGCCGCCGAGGTCGTACGCCAAATGCGGCTGCCGCGCACGCTCATCGGTCTGATGGTCGGCGCGGCACTGGCCCTCGCCGGCACGGTGCTGCAGGGCCTCACCCGTAACCCGATCGCGGACCCCGGGATCCTGGGCATCAGCCAGGGCGCGTCGGTGGGCGTGGTCCTGGCGATCGCGTTCGCCGGGGTGCACACCCTCACCGGCTATGTGTGGTTCGCCTTCGCGGGCGCCGCGCTGGCGTCGGTCGCGGTGTACGCGATCGCGTCCGGCGGCCGGGGCGGGGCGACGCCGGTGAAACTGGCGCTGGGCGGCGCGGCGGTCAACGCGCTGCTGGTGTCGGTGACGATGGCCGTGCTGACCACCAAGGCCGCCGCCCTCGACGAGTTCCGCTTCTGGCAGGTCGGCTCCCTCGGCGGACGCGACGCGGAGGTGGCCGGACAGATCTGGCCGTTCCTCCTCCTCGGCACCGTGCTGGTCGTGTCCGTCGCCCGCGGTCTCGACGCGCTGGCCCTCGGCGAGGACGTGGCGAAGGGGCTCGGGCAGCGGGTCGCGACCGTACGGATCGTCGGCGGCATCGGCGCCACGATCCTCACCGGCGCGGGTGTCGCCGCCGTCGGCCCGATCGCCTTCATCGGCCTGGCGGTCCCGCACATCGCCCGCGCGATCGTGGGCAGAGACCACCGCTGGATCCTCCCGATGGCCGCGCTGACCGGCCCCGTCATGCTGCTCGCCTCGGACGTCGTCGGCCGGGTGCTGTTCCCGCCGAGCGAGGTCCCGGCGGGCGTCATGACCGCGCTGATCGGCGTGCCGTTCCTGGTGGCGCTCGTCCGGCGGAAGGCGGTCCCGGCGTGAGCGGTGTCCTTTTCCTGCCCCGCCGGTTCCTGCCCCGCAGGCCGTGGGGCGCCGGGCGCCCCGGACTCGGGAGGGGCGTATGACCGCGGTGCAGGCCACCAGGCGGTCCCGCGAGGCGGTACGGCCCGCCGGGTACGTCCTGGTGCGGGCCGGGAGCGCACGCTTTCTGCTGCATCGGCGCGCCGCGCTCGTCGCGTGCGGACTGGCGCTGGTGCTCGCGGCCGTCTGCGTGGCGTACCTCTGCGTCGGGGAGAGCTTCGTCGCGCCCGGCGAGGTCGTGAAGGTGCTCCTCGGGCAGCCGTCGTCGGACGAGCTGGTCGTCGGGACACTGCGGCTGCCGCGGATGGCGGTCGGGCTGCTCGTCGGCGCGGCCTTCGGAGTGGCCGGGGCGCTCATCCAGACCGTCGCCCGCAACCCGCTGGCCAGCCCCGACATCATCGGCATCAGCCAAGGCGCGAGCGCGGTCACCGTGGGCGCGCTGACGTTCGGCGTGACGTCGTACGACGTCCTGCCGTATCTGTCGGTCGCGGGCGGCGTCCTGGCCGCCGCCCTCGTGTACGTCTTCGCCTGGCGCGGCGGACTGCACGCGACCCGGTTCGTGCTCATCGGCATCGGCTTCGCCATCGCCCTGCGCTCGGTGACGACGCTCTTCATGACGAAGGGCGACTATCTCGTCGCCCAGCAGGCGCAGATCTGGATGACCGGCTCGCTCAACGGCCGCGGCTGGGACGAGGCGGCGCCGCTCGGATGGACGCTGCTCGTCCTCGTCCCGGGCGTGCTGTGGGCGGCGCGGGCCATGCGCAACGTGTCCCTCGACGACCACACCGCCACCGCGCTGGGCGTACGGCTCGGACGGGTACGCCTCGGTCTCGTCCTCCTGGGTGTCGTCCTCGCCTCCGTCGCGACGGGCGCGGCGGGTCCGGTCGACTTCGTGGCGCTGCTCGCGCCGCAGATCGCCCGCCGGACGACCCGGACCGCGCAGATCCCGCTGCTCTGCTCCGCGCTGCTGGGCGCGGTCATCGTCGTACTCGCCGATCTGCTGGCCAGGCGTCTGCTGTCCCCGACCGAACTGCCCGTGGGTGTGCTGACCGCCGCCGTCGGCGCCCCGTATCTGATCTGGCTGATCGTCCGCAGCCGTACCGCAGGAGCTGGAGGAGGCAAGGCATGAGCAGGCTGACGGCCCGCGAGCTGACGCTCGCCTACGAGGACCGTACGGTCGTGCACGAGCTCGACCTGGCCGTTCCCGACGGCCGGGTGACGGTCATCGTCGGCCCGAACGCCTGCGGCAAGTCGACGACCCTGCGGGCGCTCGGCCGGCTGCTGAGGCCGAAGGGAGGCGCGGTGCTCCTGGACGGCACGGAGCTGGCCCGTATCCCGACGAAGCGGATCGCGCAGTCGATCGGGCTGCTGCCGCAGTCGCCGGTGGCCCCGGAGGCGATCACCGTCGCGGATCTGGTCTCGCGCGGCCGCCAGCCGCACCAGGCCTGGTGGAAGCAGTGGTCGGACGAGGACGAGCGGGCCGTCACGGACGCGATGGAGCGTACGGATGTCGTCGCGCTCGCGGACCGGTCTGTGGACGAGCTGTCCGGCGGTCAGCGGCAGCGCGTGTGGATCGCGATGGCGCTCGCGCAGGAGACGGATCTGCTGCTGCTGGACGAGCCCACGACGTTCCTGGACATCGCCCACCAGGTGGAGGTCCTCGACCTGATGCGCCGGCTCAACCAGGAACGGGGCCGGACCGTGGTGGCCGTCCTGCACGACCTGAACCAGGCCGCCCGGTACGCCGACCACCTCGTCGCGATGAAGGAGGGCCGCATCGTCGCCGAGGGCCGCCCCGCGGACATCGTCACCGCCGAGCTCGTCCACGAGGTCTTCGGCCTCGCGTCGGTCGTCGTCCCGGACCCCGTGACCGGCTCCCCGCTGGTGGTGCCGGGGGCGCCGTGGGGCGCCCCGTCGACGGGTACGGCCGTCCCGGCACCGGCCGAGGGTTCGCACGTCGGCACGGCGTGAACCCGGCGGCCCAGCACCCCGGGGGCCCGAGAGTCCGGCGGCCCGGAGGCCCGGCACCCCAGCAGCTCGGGGGCGAGGTCCGGAGGCCCTGGGGACCGGCAGTCCGGGGCCCGGCAGCTAGGCACCCCGGCACCCCGGCAGCTCGGGGGCGAGCGCCCGGAGGCCCGGCCGCCCGGCGGCCCGGCGGCCCGGCGGCCCGGGGGTCTCAGCCCCGCTTTACTTCCGTCGTGCGCGCCAGACCAAGTACAGCGCCGTCGCCAGCGCCGCCCCCCGCACCACCCACGGCCAGGTCGACGACAGCGCCTCGCGCATCGCCTCGCCGCCCCGTGGGATCGGTTCGCCCCACCGGCCGTCGACGCGGCCCCAGAGCCAGATCGCGGCGCCGGTGGCGACGGCGGCGGGGAGACCGATGACCGCCCCCTTCGCTTCCCTGCGAGAGAGGGTGCGGGAGGCGTACGCGAGGAGCCAGCCGCCGGCCAGGGCGATCCAGGAGCCGAGGACCGTGCCGACGGCCAGGAGCACGGCGGCGAAGAGGAGCAACGGATTCCCCGGACGCGCGCCGCCGGTGCGGCGGCGGAGCCGCGGACGCCATCGGCGGCGCGCGGGATCCGTCTCCCCCGCCTCGGACTCGCCGGACGCGTCGTGCTCGCCGTACTCGCCGTACTCGCCGTACTTGTCGGAGTCCTCGGAATCCTCGGACCCCGCCCTCTCCCCCTCCGCCTGATCCGTCCTGCGCGGAGGCTTCAGAATCTCCGGGATCTCCACTCCGCCGACGAATCCGCCGATGTCGTCCCCCTGTCCCCCGTGCCCCCCGAGCGGCCCCGGTTCGACCCGCCACCAGTCGGGTGCGGCGCCCGCGGACGGGCCGAGCTCGTCCATCCCTGCCAGGTGCGGGGGCGACGCGGCGGTGGACGGCCGGGTGCCCTTCGCGTCCTTTCCTTCCGACCTGCGCGTACGCGGCATGATCCGCCGGCCGGAACGGTTCCTCTGCTCCGGCACGGCAGGCACCGAGGGCGCGGCGGTTGCGGCGGTTGCGGCCGGGGCACCGTCCGCCGCCGCGTCCACCACCTCGTCCGGCGTCCCCAGCCGCCCCAGGATGCGCCGGACGGCCGCCGGGCTGTCCGTCTCGTATTTCGCGCGCTGCCGGTCGATCTCGTTCCGCAGCGACGACACGAGCCGCATCCTGGTGCCGGAGGGCAACTGGCGTTGCTGGGCCAGGTCCCCGACCCGGCTCAGATAGTCGAAGACAAGCTGGTCGCTCTCGATCCCCACGGACGCCCCTCCACAGCGCGCCCGGTACCGGTGGGCGCCTGACCCGACGTTAGCGCGGCGGCAGGGGCTAACGTGGGGCGGATGGGGACCGGTGAGCTCGATCGGGAGGCGCACGTGCCCACAGGAACGCCCGCGGAAGCATCCGCACGTACGGCCGGCGCGGCACCGCGCACGCTGGCCGAGGCGCTGCGCACCCGCGGCGACGAAGGGCTGGCGGCGCTGCTGCGCGCCCGCCCCGATCTGCTGTCCCCGGTCCCGAACGACCTGACCCAGCTCGCCACCCGCGCCGGCACCCGGGCCTCGGTGGTCCGGGCGCTGGAGCGGCTGGACCGGTTCACGCTGCAGACCGCGCAGGCGCTGGCAGTGGCCGCCGAGCCCGCGTCGTACGACACGGTCCGCGCGCTGCTGGCCGGGGACGACGGCGACCCGGCGGTCGAGGCGGCGCTGCCCCGCGCTGTGGACGTGCTGCGCGAGCAGGCGCTGGTGTGGGGCGACGACGAGCGGCTGCGGCTGGTGCGTACCGCGCGCGAACTGCTCGTGCCGTCCCCGGCGCACCCGTCCCCGACCGGGCTCGGCCCGACGGTCGCCGAAGCAACCGCGGGCATGTCGCCGGGGCGGCTGCAGGAGATCGTCGCCGCGGCGGGGCTGCCGACGACCCACGACCCGGTGTCCGCGGTCGCCGCGCTGACCGCACTGTTCACGGACCGGGAGCGGATGACAGCGCTCCTGGACACGGCTCCGCCGGAGGCACTGGCGGTGCTGGACCGGCTGGTGTGGGGGCCGCCTTACGGAGAGGTGACCGCCGATCCCACGCCGCCGGTGCGCTGGCTGCGGGACCGGGGGCTGCTGCTGCCCACGTCGCCGCGGACGGTGGTGCTGCCGCGCGAGGCGGCGCTGCATCTGCGCGGCGGGCGGGCCCACCAGGAGCCGGAGCCGGTGCCGCCGGAGGTGGTGGTCGCGGCCGAACACCGTCCACAGGTTGTGGACAGTACGGCCGCGGGGCAGGCGCACACCGCGCTCGCGACGGTCGAGGAGCTGCTGAAAGAGTGGCAGACGGGCGGGCCCGCGGTGCTGAGGGCGGGCGGGCTGAGCGTCCGTGACCTCAAGCGCACGGCAGCGGCGCTCGACGTCTCCGAGCAGATCGCCGCGTTCTGGGTCGAACTGGCCTACGCGGCGGGACTGCTGGCCTCGGACGGCGAGGCGGACGAGCGGTTCGCGCCGACCCCCGCGTACGACGAGTGGCTCGATCTCCCCGCGCCCGCGCGCTGGACGTCGCTCGCGACGGCCTGGCTCACCGCGACCCGCACGTCCGGCCTGATCGGCGGCCAGGACTCCAAGGGCCGTACGCTCGCCGCGCTCGGCCCCGATCTGGACCGGGGCCCGGCCCCCGAGGTCCGCCATCGCGTCCTGACCCTCCTCGCCGACCTTCCCCCCGGCTCCGCCCCGGTCCCGGAAACCGTCCTCGCCCGCCTGCGCTGGGAACGCCCGGTCCGCGCCACGTCACCGCAGGCCCCCGACCTCCGCTCCCGCATCGCCACCTGGACCCTCACCGAGGCCGAACTCCTGGGCATCACAGGCCGCGGCGCCCTCGCCACGGCGACCCGCACGCTCCTGGGCGAACCGCCCGCGCCCGCCGGCCAGGCAGCCACGTCCACCGCGCCCGCCGGGCCGGCAGCCACGCCAGCCCCGTCCGCCACGTCCGCCGGCCAGGCAGCGGGCCCCGCCGAAGGCGCCCACAGCCACGTCGAACTCGCCGCGCGTGCCGCGCTCGCGGCCGCCGCGATCGCCCCCCTCCTCCCCGAGCCGCTCGACCACGTCCTTCTCCAGGCCGACCTCACCGCCGTCGCGCCCGGGCCGCTGGAGCGGCCGCTCGCGGAGGCGCTGGGGGTGGTGGCGGACGTGGAGTCGAAGGGTGGCGCGACCGTGTACCGGTTTACGCCGGGGTCCGTGCGGCGGGCGCTGGACGCCGGGCAGGCCGCAGCCGATCTCCACACGTTCCTGGCGCGGCACAGCCGTACGCCCGTACCGCAGCCGCTCAGCTACCTCATCGACGATGTGGCCCGTAAGCACGGCCACCTCCGTATCGGTGCCGCCTCCGCCTACGTACGCTGCGACGACGACGCGCTGCTGGACGAGATCCTCGCCGACCGGCGCTCGCACGGCCTGCGGATGCGGCGCCTCGCGCCCACCGTGCTGGCCGCCCAGGCCGACCCGGCCACGCTGCTCGAAGGGCTGCGCGACATGGGATACGCACCGGCCGCCGAATCCGCCGAGGGAGACGTGCTGATCACCCGCGCGGACGCCCGCCGCACCCCGCACCGCACCCCGCCCGCGCCCGTCCCGGACGGGCCGCCCGTGCCCGACGACACGCTGCTCGGCGCCGCGGTGAAGGCGATCAGGGCGGGCGACCTTGCCGCCACGGCCGTGCGCAAACCCGCCCCGCACACCGCCGATGGCGAGCTTCCCCGCACCACTCCCGCCGAGACCCTCGCGACCGTCCAGGCCGCGGCGCTCACCGGCTCCGCGATCTGGATCGGGTACGTCAACGCGGACGGCGCCGCCAGCCAGCGCGTCATCGCACCGGTCCGCGTCGAGGGCGGCTTCGTCACGGCGTACGACCACACCGCCGACGAGGTCCGTACGTACCCGCTGCACCGCATCACCGGAGTCGCCGAGCTCGCGGACGAACCCGCCTGACGAACCCCCAGCAAAGGACCCACCCACATGAGCACTGGCGCATCCCGACCGACCGTAGGGGCGGTGGTCCTGACGATGAACGACCGGCCCGAGGAGTTCCCTCGGGCCATGGCGTCGCTTCTCGCTCAGGAAGGCGTCGACCTGGACGTGATCGTGGCCGGCAACGGCTGCACCCCCGAGCAGGTGCCGCCCGGCGTGCGGACCGTGGAGCTCACCGAGAACGTCGGCATCCCTGAGGGCCGCAACGTCGGGGCCGCGAACGTCAAGGGCGACTACCTGTTCTTCTTCGACAACGACGCCCACCTGCCGACCACCGACGTGCTGGCCCGGCTCGCCACCGAACTGCAGCGTGACCCCGCCCTGACCTATGCACAGCCCCGCATCGCCGATCCGGACACGGGCGTCACCATGCGCCGCTGGGTGCCCCGGCTGCGAGCCTCCGACCCCGCACGGCCCGGCATCGTGACCGTCATGGCCGAAGGCGTCGTCATGGTCCGCCGCTCGGCGTTCGACGCCGTCGGAGGCTGGCCCGGCCACTTCTTCCTGTTCCACGAGGGGATCGACCTGGCCTGGCGACTCTGGGACCACGGAGGAACCGGCCGCTACCTGCCGGACATCGTCGTGCACCACCCGGCGACGGACCCGGCCCGGCATGAGAGGTTCTACCGGCTCAACGCCCGTAACCGGGTCTGGCTGGCCCGCCGGAACCTGCCGCGCGTCCTGGTGCCGCTCAACCTCGCCACGTGGGTTCCTTTGACCCTGTGGCGGTTCCGGGACCGGTCCGCGCTACGGGCCTCTCTCGATGGCTTCAGGGAGGGCCTGCGCCGGGGGTGCGGCGAGCGGTCGCCCATGAGCTGGACCACCGTCGCGAGGCTGACCCGCGCAGGCAGGCCACCCCTGTTCTGAAGACGGTTTGTCTTCTCCCGTGGGAGCCGGACCACGAGCCTGTGCACGTCCGCGAGGAGCTCCGCTCACAGACAGCTGACGGTCCTCGCCCGGAAGGCTCACCGCGAACCGGCCACGGCAGCGTGGCCAGGACGGTGTGGCCGACACCACCCAGCCGCACCCCCCGATAAGGCAAACTGGAGGTTTGGCTGCACGGTACCGGCCGCGACCGCACGGGACCGCACGGGAGCCATGAGGAAAGGGCACACGCGTGAACGGACCACTCATCGTCCAGAGCGACAAGACTCTCCTGCTCGAGGTCGACCACGAGCAGGCGGACGCGTGCCGTCGCGCCATCGCCCCGTTCGCGGAGCTGGAGCGCGCACCCGAGCACATCCACACGTACCGCCTCACCCCGCTCGGCCTCTGGAACGCGCGGGCGGCCGGGCACGACGCCGAGCAGGTCGTGGACGCGCTCGTCGAGTTCTCGCGCTACCCCGTCCCGCACGCGCTGCTCGTCGACGTCGCCGAGACGATGGCCCGCTACGGCCGCCTGACCCTCCAGAAGCACCCCGCCCACGGACTGGTGCTGACCACGACCGACCGGCCCGTCCTGGAGGAGATCCTCCGCTCCAAGAAGATCCAGCCGCTGGTCGGCGCCCGGCTCGACCCGGACACGGTCGCCGTGCACCCCTCCGAGCGCGGCCAGATCAAGCAGACCCTGCTGAAGCTGGGCTGGCCCGCCGAGGACCACGCGGGCTACGTGGACGGCGAGGCCCACCGCATCGACCTGGACGAGGCGGGCTGGGCCCTGCGCCCGTACCAGAAGCAGGCCGTCGAGGGCTTCTGGCACGGCGGCTCGGGCGTCGTGGTGCTCCCCTGCGGCGCGGGCAAGACCCTCGTCGGCGCGGGCGCCATGGCCCAGGCGAAGGCGACGACCCTGATCCTCGTCACCAACACGGTCTCGGCCCGCCAGTGGAAGCACGAGCTGATCAAGCGCACCTCGCTCACCGAGGAGGAGATCGGCGAGTACAGCGGCGCGAAGAAGGAGATCCGCCCGGTCACCATCGCCACGTACCAGGTGCTGACGACGAAGCGGAAGGGGATCTACCCCCACCTGGAGCTGTTCGACTCCCGCGACTGGGGGCTGATCGTCTACGACGAGGTCCATCTGCTGCCCGCGCCGGTCTTCAAGTTCACGGCCGACCTCCAGGCCCGTCGCCGGCTCGGCCTGACGGCGACGCTCGTCCGCGAGGACGGCCGTGAGTCGGACGTCTTCTCGCTCATCGGCCCCAAGCGTTTCGACGCGCCGTGGAAGGAGATCGAGGCGCAGGGCTACATCGCGCCCGCGGACTGCGTCGAGGTCCGGGTCAATCTGACCGACTCCGAGCGGCTGGCGTACGCGACGGCGGAGACCGAGGAGAAGTACCGCTACTGCGCGACGACGGAGACGAAACGCCGTGTGACCGAGGAACTGGTCCGCAAGCACACGGGCCAGCAGACCCTGGTCATCGGCCAGTACATCGACCAGCTCGACGAGCTGGGCGAGCATCTGGACGCCCCGGTCATCAAGGGCGAGACGCCCAACTCTCAGCGCGAGAAGCTCTTCGACGCGTTCCGGAACGGCGAGATCAGCGTCCTCGTCGTGTCCAAGGTCGCGAACTTCTCGATCGATCTGCCCGAGGCGACGATCGCCATCCAGGTCTCCGGCACCTTCGGCTCCCGCCAGGAGGAGGCGCAGCGCCTCGGCCGCGTCCTGCGCCCGAAGTCCGACGGCCACAAGGCGCACTTCTACTCGGTGGTGGCCCGCGACACCATCGACCAGGACTTCGCGGCGCACCGCCAGCGTTTCCTGGCGGAGCAGGGATACGCGTACCGGATCATGGACGCGGACGACCTGCTGGCGGACTGACGCTCACGGACTCCCGCCACGACGCAGAGTGCCGACGCAGAGTGCCGACGCAGAGTGCCGACGCAGAGTGCTGACGCAGGTGCTGACGCAGGGCACTAACGAGTACCGGCGCACGTACTCATTTCCCGGGCCGTGCGCTGCACGGGCAGCACCGCGGCGGCCGTACGGGCCCGTAGCGCCGCGAGGACCAGCACCGCCACACCCAGCGGCGGATAGGGCGACGCCAACGGCTGCTGCCACCACGGCAGTTGGAGCTCCAGATCACCCGCGTACGGTACGAGCCACATGGTGCGGGCCAGGAAGAGCACAGTCATTAGCGCGGCCGTGCGCCGGTGGCCCTCGGCGACGAGCACCGCCAGCAGCGGGACGCACCACACCCAGTGGTGGGACCGGCTGATCGGCGAGACGAGCAGGGCGGTGAACGCGACGGCGAGAACGGCCCAGGGCTCCGGCGCGCGGCGGGCGATCCACAGCCCGGCGACGGCCGTCACCACCGCCGCGGCCGCCCACACCCCGCCCGGCTCCTCCGTGTGCAGGACGCGCGCGAACAGGCCTTGCAGCGACTGGTTGTCGACGATCCACGCCGTGCCGGCCCGGCCGGTGTCGAGGATCCGCCGGGTCCAGAAGTCGGCGCTGGCCTCCGGCAGGACGAGGGCGCCGAGCAGCACCGTGCCGGCCAGCGAGGCGAGCGCGGTGAGCCCCGCCCGCACCCGCCCGGTGATCAGCAGCAGGACGATGAAGACGGCCGGAGTGAGTTTCACACCCGCCGCGACGCCGAGGGCGAAGCCCTTGCCGAGGGCGCCGGGCGGGCGGGACAGGTCCCACACGACGATGCAGACGAGGGCGAGGTTGATCTGCCCGAAGAGCAGTGTCTGGAAGACGGGTTCGAGCCACAACCCGAGCGCGATCGCGGCGAGAAGGTACGGAGCGGGGGCGGCCGGCATGCCGGCGAAGCGGCAGGAGAGCCGTACGAGCAGGGCGAGGAGCAGGGCGTTGCCGGCGACGAAGGCGACCTTGAGCACGGCGACGGGAAGCCAGGTCGTCGGCACGAAGAGGATCGCGGCGAAGGGCGGACAGGTGGCGGGCAGCTGCCACTCGGTGACGGTGAACTCGTAAAGATCGGTGCCATGCGCCACGGCCGCGCCCTCCGCCCGGTAGACGAGGGTGTCGGCCATGGGGATGTGCTGGGCGACGCAGAGAACGGCCAGCGCGGAGAGCGACAGAACGAGTGCGAGGGCGCCGCCTGATGCGTTCAGTGAGCGGGCTGTCACGTTCCGGTACGGGTTCGTCACGGCCGCGACCCTAGTCGATCAGCGGGACCGCGGCGGAGCCGGAAGCTGCGGCGAAGTCAGAGGTAGTGGCGGAGTCGGAGAGGCAGCGGCGCAGTCAGAAGTGGCGGCGGAGTCGGAGAGGCAGCAGCGGAGTCGGAGGCGGCGTCGGAGTCGGAGAGGCAGCGGCGCAGTCAGAGGTGGCGGCGGACGCCGGCCTCTTCGCTGTACTCCCCGAGGACCGCCACGCCGAACGCCGTGGTCATGAAGACCTTGACCGCGCGCAGCATGTCGCCGAGACGGTGCGCGTGGTGCGCTGCGACTCCGGTGGCGGTGGCGCCGTGACCGGGCTGGGTGGCTGGGTTGAAGGTGGCTGAGCTCATGTGTCCAGGATGCGACTGCAGCGCCCGGAACACATCGACCTGCGGTCTGAACCCTGATCCGGGACGCGTACGACTTCGGATATACGGCGTCCCCTACGGGGCGGACCCCGCCCCGCGAAAACCATTCGCCCGGGCTCGGCGGACTGATTACAATCGCCCGTCTTGCCCGCCTCCCTCGCAGGAGTGCCCGCCGTCCGGACGGAAACCGGACGCGCAGCCATGCCGTAAGTCCAACGTACCTTCGGAGGCCGCGCCGTGCCCGCGCACGATCCACTCGCCCATGAACGCTCCCATCTGACCGCTTCCCGCGCCGCGCTGCGCGCGATGCGCGAGGACGTCCAGGCCCTCGACATCCGCGATGTCACGGCGAACTGGGTCAACGCCGCGGTCCTGGAAGCCCAGATCAACGAGCGGATCAGGGCCCTGGCCGACCTCGCCCACACCCCGCTGTTCTTCGGACGCCTCGACTATCTGCTCACGAGGCAGGAGGGGCAGCGCTTCTACATCGGGCGCCGTCACGTCCATGACTCCGACGGCGACCCGATGGTGATCGACTGGCGCGCGCCGGTCTCGCAGCCGTTCTACCGGGCCTCCAGGAAGGACCCGATGGACGTCGGCCTGCGCCGCCGCTTCGGCTACACGGGCGGCGACCTCACGGCGTACGAGGACGAGCACCTCACCGACCCCACCGAGGGCGAGCGGACCAGCAAGCTGCTCCAGGCGGAGATCGAGCGGCCGCGTGTCGGGCCGATGCGGGACATCGTCGCGACGATCCAGCCCGAGCAGGACGAGATCGTACGGTCGGGCCTGGCCGGCACGGTGTGCGTCCAGGGCGGCCCCGGCACCGGGAAGACGGCCGTCGGCCTGCACCGCGTCGCGTACCTCCTCTACGCGCACCGGGAGCGGCTGGCCCGTACCGGCACGCTGGTCATCGGGCCGAACCGATCCTTCCTGCACTACATCGAGCAGGTCCTGCCGGCCCTCGGCGAGCTGGAGGTCAAGCAGGCGACCGTCGACGACCTCGTCGCCCATGTCGAGGTGCGGGGGACGGACGAGGCCGCGGCGGCGGTCGTCAAGGGCGACGCCCGGATGGCGAAGGTGCTGCGGCGCGCCGTGCGCTCCCACGTGACCATGCCCGTCGAGCCCCTCATGGTGGTCCGCGGCTCGCGGCGCTGGCGCATCCCCGCGTACGAACTCGAAGAGATCGTCCGGGAGTTGCTGGACCGGGACATCCGCTACGGCGCTGCCCGCGACGCCCTTCCGCAGCGCATCGCGCACGCGGTGCTCGTCCGCATGGAGCAGTCGGGCGAGGCACCGGACGACCGGGTCCAGGACGCGGTCGCGCGCAACGCGGCGGTGAAGGCGGCGGTCAAGGCGATCTGGCCGCCGGTCGACCCGGCGAAGCTGGTGCTCCGGCTGCTCTCGGAGCCGGACTTCCTGGCCGAACACGCGGACGGGGTGCTGACCGCCGAGGAACAGAAGGCGATCCTCTGGGTCAAGCCCCCGCGCTCGGCCCGTACGGCTCGCTGGTCCGCCGCGGACGCGGTCCTGATCGACGAGACGAACGATCTCGTCGAGCGCACGCACTCACTCGGCCATGTGGTCCTGGACGAGGCGCAGGACCTGTCCCCGATGCAGTACCGGGCGGTGGGCCGCCGCTGCACGACGGGCTCGGCCACGGTCCTGGGCGACCTGGCGCAGGGCACCACCCCGTGGGCGACGGCGAGCTGGTCCGAGGCGCTGTCGCACCTCGGCAAGCCCGACGCGGCGGTCGAGGAGCTGACGGCGGGCTTCCGTGTCCCCCGCGAGGTCATCGCGTACGCGTCCCGTCTGCTGCCCCACATGTCACCGGGCCTGGCGGAGGTCCGCTCGGTCCGTGAATCCCCCGGCTCGCTGGAGATCCGCGCGTCGGAAGACGACGGCGACGTCGTCACCGCCTGCCTGTCGGCCCTCCGCCGCGAGGGCTCCATCGGCCTCATCGCGGCCGACGCCCGCGTCCCGTCCCTCGCGGCGGCCCTGACCGCGGCGGGCCTCCCGTACCTGGCCCCCGGCGAGGAGACGACCCCCGACGCCCGCCTGACCCTGGTCCCGGCGTCCCTCGCGAAGGGCCTCGAATACGACTACGTGGTCCTCGACGACCCCGCCTCCATCGTCGCCGCCGAACCCGACGAACGCACCGGCCTGCGCCGCCTGTACGTGGCCCTGACCCGCGCGGTCTCGGGCCTCACGGTGCTCCATGCGTCCCCGCTGCCGTCGCAGTTGGCCTGAGGCCGACACCGTCCGCGCGGCCCACCCACCCACGGTCCGCGGTCGGGAGACGGTCCCGGGGCGGGGCCGTGCAGGGTCGGCCCCGCAGGGACCGGCGGAAGTACCGGGTGATCCTGCGGGTATTCGGCGCCCCGCCGGTCCCGAGGAGTCGAGCCCGGAGGGGCCCCGCCCCACCACCCACCGGCAGCAGCCACACCAAGCCCGTCCGGCGTTTGAGGACGGACACACCGGGTCACCGCGGTACCGGCGCACCCCAAGCCCGTCCGGCGTTTGAGGACGGACACACCGGGTCACCCGCGGTACCGGCGCACCCCAAGCCCGTCCGGCGTTTGAGGACGGACACACCGGGTCACCCGCGGTACCGGCGCACCCCAAGCCCGTCCGGCGTT
>NZ_JBSGZO010000045.1:21125-32969 GCF_053611045.1 Streptomyces sp. NPDC054841
CGTTTGAGGACGGACACACCGGCCGCGCCAACGGCACCGGGCAACACCGTCACCGCCCCCGCCGGGGGCATACCGCGACCACCCACCGGCAGCAGCCACACCAAGCCCGTCTGGGGGTCCCCCCCACGCCGCAGGGCGTAGGGGGGAGTTTGAGGACGGACACACCGGCCGCGCCCGCGGCACCGGGCAACACCGTCACCCCGCCTGGGCCCGGAGGGGCCCCCGCCCCACCCCCCTCGGCGGGGCTAGCCGTCAAGCGCCTCGCGCCACTCCCGTACCGCGCCCGCGTCCACCGGCGCCTCCCACCCCCGCGGCCGCGCCGCACCGCCGATGTGGAAGGCGTCCAGGCCCGCCGCCCGCAGGGCGGGGAGGTGGTCGAGGCGGAGGCCGCCGCCGACGAGGATCTGGGCCTCGTAGCCCGGGTCACCCCGCCGCGCCGCCTCCGCGAGCAGCACCGGCAGCCCGTCGTCGACGCCGGCCGCCGAGCCCGCGGTGAGGTACGTGTCCAGGCCGGGGACGTCCGCGAGCTGCTTGCGCAGGGCTTCGCGGTCCGCCGCGCGGTCGATCGCCCGGTGGAAGGTCCAGCGGCAGCCCTCCAGCTCCGCTACGAGCCGCTCGACCGTCACAAGATCGGGGTTGCCGTGCGTGTCGAGGAAGCCCAGGACGAACTCCTCCGCCCCCTCGGCCCGCAGCCCCCGCGCCGCCCGCACCAACGCCTCGACATCGCCGGACACGAACCCGTCCGCGAGCCTCAGCATCACCCGGAGCGGGATGTCCACGGCCGCACGGATCCGGGCGAAGGTCTCCCGGGTCGGGGTGAGCCCGTCCGCCGCAATGTCGCTGACCAGCTCAAGGCGGTCCGCTCCTCCGGCCTGGGCGGCGACCGCGTCCTGCGCGTCGAGGGCGATCACCTCCAGGAGTGCACGGTTGCTCATGGCCATCCTCCGCCAATAGATCTTCAGGTGAATAGGTCTAGTCCAATAACGGACCCAGCCTAGTCCGCACCCTCCGACCGTGCACCCGGCTCCGCATCCGACCTTCCGCCGCCCTTCCGCCGACCTTCCGCCGCCCCTCCGCCGAGGCCTGCCGCCCCTCTGGCACCGGATATCGCCGCGCGGCGCAGCCGGGCCGGCGATCCGCTCGAACCCGTTCCGGGCGTGCGCCTACAACGCGGCGGCCCTGCCGCTCACCGCGGCAGGGCTCCTCGACCCGATGGCCGATCAGCCGCCCAGGCTGCCGCTCCCGAAGGCCCCGCCGCCGCGCCTGCCGTGCTTCGGCCGATCTTCGGGGCCCTTGCCGGTGCTGTGCGACGAATGGGTGTTCAAGTTGTACGGAAGAAGCCGCCCGCCGTCGTCGGGGAAGGTGCCTTCGTCCTCCTCCCGGACCTCTTCGATGTGCTCACGGTGGTCGGGTGTCTTCGGCTGGTCCTCGGGGCGCGGCGTACGCAGCCGGGCCCGCCGCCTCCCGTCCCACCACATGGCGCCCCCCAGGAGGACGATGAGGATGACTCCGAAGGTCAGCGGGCCGATCGCGGCCAGCGGCGTGGCGGCCAGATCGGCGGTCGGACCGCTCTGGACCATCAGCAATGCGTTCATGGTGTCAGCCTCCGCACATCGGGATGACGCACAGGCGCTATCCATTATCGCCCGGTATGCCTCTTACGCCAGCACGCCGACGGAAGCAGCGACGGAAGCAGCGGCCGAAGCAGCGGCGGAAGCAGCGCATCAGTCGAAGAAGACCAGGTCCCGCTCCTTCGCGCCCGTCAGCTCGTACCGCGTCTCCGTCAGCGGCCGCCCCGCCAGCAGCCGGATCAGCGTGGCCGCGGACCCCGTGTACGTCGCCGGGTCCGGGCTGTCCGCACCCAGGACGAGCGGTGCGCCATGGCCGTCCAGCCGGGCCAGCAGCGGCTGCGTCTTCCGGGCCCGGGTCAGCCCGGCCAGCAGGGCGAGGGCGTGCGCCAGCCCGTCCCCCTCGTACGCACCGGGCTCACCGAGCGCCTCCCGTACGTCCCCGGCGTGCACCCACTCGCCGAGCGCGATCCCGTCCAGCAGCCCGTGCCCGGCGGCCGCGATGACCGGCCCCGCCCCGGTCATCCCGCGCTCCAGCTCGTCGACGACGGCTCTGTTGGACCAGTCGGCACGCTCGGCGATGTCCCGGTCGTTCGACTCAGGGCTGAACACCCCTTCCTCGAACCGCCCTTCCACCACCCGCATCAGCGCGGCGGAGCAGTGCGCGAGCACATCCCTTACGGTCCAGCCGGGGCACGCGGTCCGCAGCGCGAAGTCCTCGTCGGGCCGGGCGCGCAACAGCGGAATGAGCGCATCGCGTTCGGTGCGGAGCAGAAGTCCGGGAAGTTCGGGATCACGGATGTCGGTCATGCCCGCCAGCAAACCGCCGCGGCCGGGCGGCCGCAACGGTCGGTCCCGGTGCGTCCCCCACCCGCCCCCGACCCGCCCCCGGCACGACGTCGGCCACGGCACAATGGCCCCATGCCCGCCCTGCCCCCGCACCCCGCCCACGACGACCTGCGCCGCCGCTGGGTCTCCGCCGTGCTCGTGGCCCGCGACACGGACGAGTGCAGGCCGTCCCCGAACCGCTACTGCGACAACCTGCTCGCCCGCTGGGCCGAGCCCCAGCGGCGCTACCACACCACCGATCACCTGGTCGCCGTCCTCGGCCACATCGACACGCTCGCGGAGTACGCGGACGACGCCGACCTCGTACGCCTGGCCGCCTGGTTCCACGACGCGGTCTATCTCCCGGAGCGGTCCACCAACGAGGAGCGCTCCGCCCGGCTCGCCGAGCGCGCCCTGCCCGAGCTGGACATCGACGAGGCCCGTACGAACGAGGTCGCCCGTCTGGTCCGCCTCACCAAGACCCACACCGTGCAGGAGGGCGACAGCAACGGCATGGTCCTGTGCGACGCGGACCTCGCGATCCTCGCGTCGGCGCCGGACGCGTACGCCGCCTACGCCGCCGCGGTCCGCGAGGAGTACGCCTTCGTCCCGGACGACGCGTTCCGCGCGGGCCGTGCCGACGTGCTGCGCCACCTTCTCGGCCTGCCGCGCCTCTTCCGTACCCCCTACGGCGAGCGCGCATGGGAGGCCGCGGCCCGCCGCAACGTGTCGGCGGAGCTGCGGGACCTCACGGCCTGAGTGGGCAGCAGGCGGACACGCCACCCACCAGGGGCATCCCCGCGGACACCCACCACGGGCATCCCTCGCGGACACCCACCACGAGCCGCCCCCGACGAACACCCACCTCGCGCATCCCCCCGCGGCCAACCCCCTTACGCCTGCCGGTGCTTCGGCCGGCGCAGCCCCGCCTCGGTGAGCCGCCGTACGAGCTCCTTGGACCCGATCTCCACCGCACCCGCGCGCACCGCGTCCTCGTAACGTTCCGAGGGGACGTCGTAGTGGTCGCGCTCGAAGGCGCGCGGCGGGCAGCCGATGGACGCGGCGAAGGCGTGCAGCTCTTCGAACGACACATCGCTGACCAGGTGGGACCACATACGGCCGTGTCCCGGCCAGTTCGGCGGGTCGATGTAGACCGTCACGAGAGTCCGCCGACCGGGGCGACCACCACACCCGCCTTCCCGCAGACCCAGTGCGGGTCGGGACCCAACTCCGGCTCCACGTCGAGGGCATGGGGCTCGCCCGAGGTGCAGACCGGGCAGATCGGCCACCGCCCGTACTGCTCCAGCAGGGCGTCCTGCACGTCCTGGGCGATCAGCCCGGCCACGTACTCGGCGCCCTCGGGCCACTGCTCGACCCACCAACGGCGCTCCACGACCGCTTCCTCGACGAGCGAGACGACCTCGGCATGGGCGACGTCGCGGGCGGCGAGGTCCGCGAGCACGAGGGCGCGGGCGGCATGCAGCGCCTGCTCCAGTGGGTTGACTTCCATGCAGTCATTGTCACCCCGGCGACCGCCGGTCCACAGGCCGGCAGGTCCACCGGTCGGCCGACCCGCGGGTCAGCAGGCCCACGGGACAAAGGGGGTTGACCGTTCAAGGAAGGCGAAAATATCTTTCAAGGGTGACCAATGACCTGAAGGATTCTTTCACCACGGGTGGCGGAGGAGGCACCGGTCCGGGCACCGGCGGCGGCGCCCCGCCCGCGCCCGCCGCGCTCGCGGCGAAGGTGCGTACGCTCGCGCCGTCCATGACCCGCTCCATGCAGCGGGTCGCCGAAGCCGTCGCCGGCGACCCGGCCGGCTGCGCGGCCCTCACGGTCACCGGCCTCGCCGAGCTCACCGGCACCAGCGAGGCCACCGTGGTCCGCACCGCCCGGCTCCTCGGCTACCCCGGCTACCGCGATCTGCGCCTCGCGCTCGCCGGCCTCGCCGCACAGCAGCAGTCCGGCCGCGCCCCGGCCGTCACCGCCGACATCGCGGTCGACGACCCCATTGCCGATGTCGTCGCCAAGCTCGCGTACGACGAGCAGCAGACCCTCGCCGACACCGCGGCGGGTCTGGACACCATCCAGCTCGCCGCCGCCGTCAGCGCCCTCGCCGCCGCCCGCCGCATCGACATCTACGGCGTGGGCGCGTCCGGTCTGGTCTCCCAGGACCTCGCGCAGAAGCTCCTGCGCATCGGCCTGATCGCCCACGCCCACAGCGACCCGCACCTCGCCGTCACCAACGCCGTGCAGCTCCGCTCCGGCGACGTCGCCGTGGCGATCAGCCACTCCGGCTCGACCGGCGACATCATCGAGCCCCTGCGCGTCGCCTTCGACCGCGGCGCGACGACCGTCGCGATCACCGGGCGCCCGGACGGGCCGGTCTCGCAGTACGCGGACCACATCCTCACCACCTCCACCGCCCGCGAGAGCGAGCTGCGCCCGGCGGCCATGTCCTCACGCACGAGCCAGCTGCTGGTCGTCGACTGCCTGTTCATCGGCGTCGCGCAGCGTACGTACGAGAAGGCGGCGCCGGCCCTCGCCGCCTCGTACGAGGCCCTCGCGCACCGCCACAGCCCCCGCACCCGCTAACCCGCCGAAGAGCCACCGACAGCACCGACAGATGCCGTAGAGCCACCGAGAGACGCCGAGAGCCACCGAGACAGACCGAGACACACCGAGACACACCGAGAGAGTCGCGCCCCATGACTTCCACCCCCCGCTCCACCGAACTGCGTGCGCAACTGGCGAGCCTCACCACCGAGGCGTTCCGCCCCGAGCTCGCCGACATCGATCAGCTCCCCACCGCCGACATCGCCCGCATCATGAACGGGGAGGACCGGACCGTTCCTGCCGCCGTCGCGGCACAGCTCCCGGCCATCGCCGCCGCGATCGACGCGACCGCCGACCGGATGGCCCGCGGCGGCCGTCTGGTCTACGCGGGCGCGGGCACGGCCGGCCGGCTCGGTGTGCTGGACGCGAGCGAGTGCCCGCCCACCTTCAACACGGCCCCCGACGAGGTCGTCGGCCTGATCGCGGGCGGCCCCACCGCGATGGTGACGGCCGTCGAGGGCGCGGAGGACTCCAAGGAGCTCGCCGCGGCCGACCTGGACGGGCTCGGCCTCACCGCCCTCGACACCGTGGTCGGCATCTCCGCGTCCGGCCGCACCCCGTACGCGATCGGCGCGGTCGAACACGCCCGGGCGCGGGGCGCCCTGACGGTCGGCCTCTCCTGCAACGCGGACAGCGCGCTGGCCGCGGCCGCGGAGCACGGCATCGAGGTCGTGGTCGGCCCCGAACTCCTCACCGGTTCCACCCGGTTGAAGGCGGGCACGGCCCAGAAGCTCGTCCTCAACATGATCTCGACCATCACGATGATCCGTCTCGGCAAGACCTACGGAAACCTCATGGTCGACGTCCGCGCCTCGAACGAGAAGCTCCACGCCCGCTCCCGCCACATCGTCGCCCTGGCCACGGGTGCGGCCGACGACGAGATCGAGACGGCCCTGACCGCCGCCGACGGCGAGGTGAAGACGGCGATCCTGATGCTCCTCTCCCACCTCGGCGCCGCGACGGCCACGTCCCGCCTCAAGCAGTCGAACGGCCACCTCCGGGAGGCGCTCCGGTCGCCGGACAAGCCCCAGGACAAGCTCCCGGGACAGAACACCTAGCCCGTTCGCAGTCCTTCCGGCGGGTCCTCCGCTGCGCCCGCCTCCGCTCCCGTGACCTGCATAAACGATCACGCCGGAGCGGCCGGTGCGCCTGCCCGGGTGAAGATCTGCCAATGCGTCAGGTTGCCGACCTGACGGGCTGTCGGTTGCCTCATGAGCAGAGCCCAGCACGGGAACAGCGCGGGAACAGCACTGGCACCAGACAGTCAGACCGGACACTGCTCCGGCTCCGTTGGAGGATTCATATGCGCGGCACACGAGTTGGTGTAGGTATCGGGCTGATGGTCGCAGCCCTTGGTCTGTCGGTCCCGGCCACTGCCGTCGCCGACGACTCGGACCTGAGTATCCGCCCCAGGAACGCCTCCCCGGGCGACACGGTCACCGTCACCACCACGGCCTGCGGCAAGGAGACCTACGGCAAGGGCGAGTCCGAAGCGGGCGGGGCGTTCCACCTCTTCGCGGGTGGCAGTGAGGGTGAGCTCACCGGCGAGTTCGAGCTCCCGGTAGGGGCGTCCGGCAGCGACACGGTCACCATCAAGTGCCCGCCGCGGACCAAGATCACGGACTCGTACGAGGTCTCCGACGACGACTCCGACGACGACTCCGACGACGACTACCCGAGCGGTGCGGTCGACGCCGGATTCGGGGACCCCACGGACACGAGTACGCAGCTCGCCGTGGGCAGTGCGCTGCTCGCCGGAGCCGCCGCCGGCGGTGTGGTCAGGATGCGCCGCCGCCGGAGCGGCACCCGGGCCTGAGCCCGCGTCCGCGCCCCTTACCGCGATGGAAACCGGGCCCGGGACCGGCGCTCCCCCACCCCCTTACGCCCCTTCGGTCAAGTGCGCCCCTTCGGCCAAGTACATCCCTTCGGCGAGGTACGTCCCTTCGGTCAAGCTGCTGGCCTGCGCACTGATGGCGGGCCTCGCACTGGTGACCAACGCGGCATCCGACGAGCGACCGCCGCAGCCCTCGCCCGCGCAGGCCTTCCCCACTTCCGTACGTCCCGTTCCCGGGCCCCCCGCCGTGCGACCGCTGCCCCCGTCGGATCCGGTCCGGCTGCGTGCCGCCGCCATCGGCGTGGACGCCCCGCTGGTACGACTGGGCCTCGACGCGACGGGGGCACTGCGGCCCCCGCCCGCCGACAAACCCGGCCTCGCCGGCTGGTACGGCGACGGCGCGGCTCCCGGCTCGGCGGGGACAGCCGTCACCACCGGGCACGTCGACACCCGCACCGGCCCCGGCGTCTTCCACGACCTCGGCGCCCTGACCAAGGGCGACACGATCGAGATCAGCCGCGCGGACCGGCGCACGGCCGTGTTCACCGTCACCGCGGTGGAGGTCTACGCCAAGAAGAAGTTCCCCGACAAGAAGGTCTACGGCAGCTCCGGCCGGCCCGAACTGCGGGTGA
Source organism: Streptomyces sp. NPDC054841 (assembly GCF_053611045.1). Taxonomy (NCBI): domain Bacteria; kingdom Bacillati; phylum Actinomycetota; class Actinomycetes; order Kitasatosporales; family Streptomycetaceae; genus Streptomyces; species Streptomyces sp. NPDC054841. The sequence goes on from NZ_JBSGZO010000045.1 coordinate 28,604, forward strand.
TCACCTGCGGCGGCAGCTACGCCAAACGCACGGGCTGGCAGGGCAACGTCGTGGTCTACGCGACGCTGACCGCGGTGAAGTAGCGCCGGGCCCGCACCCGGCACCGGGCCCACCGCCCGGGCCGGTCCGCGGTCCCCCACGAGCCGCAGCCGGCACCGAGCCGCGCGGGCCACACGGCCCCCACGGGTCCCACGGGTCCCACGGGCCGCCGAACCTGCCCGACCCACATGGGCCGCCGAACCTGCCCGGCCCACACGGCCACCGAACCCTGCCCGGCCCACACGGCCACCGCACCCTGCCCGACCCACACGGCCACCGAACCCTGCCCGGCCCACACGGCCACCGCACCCTGCCGGGCCCACACGGCCGCCGAACCCTGCCCGAGCCACGGGCTACGACCCACGGGCTACGCCGTTCCCACCGCCTGCTCCCGGATCGTCACCCGCCCCTTCCGGATCGTCGCCACCCGCGGCGACCTCCGGGCCAGGGCCGAGTCATGAGTGACCATCACGAACGTCAGCCCGTTCTCCTCCCACAGCCCCTCCAGCAGCTCCATGATCTCGTCACGCATCGACTCGTCGAGGTTGCCGGTCGGCTCATCGGCGAGCAGCACCGCCGGCCGCTTCACCAGCGCCCGCGCGATCGCCACCCGCTGCTGCTGCCCGCCGGACAGCTCACCGGGCAGATGTCCTCGCCGCTCCCCGAGCCCCACCGACACCAGCGCCTCGCCCGCCCGCTCCCGCCGCTCCGCCGCCTTCAGCCCGAGCGGTACGAGCGCGGTCTCGACGTTCTCCTGAGCCGTGAGCGTCGGCACCAGGTTGAAGCTCTGGAAGACGAAGCCGATCTTCTCGGCCCGTACGCGCGTCAGCCGCGCCTCGGGCAAGGAGGCCAGGTCCACGCCGTCCAGCACGACGGACCCCTCGCTCGGCCGGTCCAGGCCGCCGAGCATCTGCAGCAGCGTGGACTTGCCGCCACCGGTCGGCCCCTGGATGACCAGCCGTCCGCCGTCCTCGATGACCAGATCGACCCCGTCGAGGGCCTGCACGGTGCCCTTGCCGCGCCGGTACCGCTTGCTGACCCCACTCAGCTCATACATGTTCCAACTCCAGCCGCACGTAGAAAGCGCTTCGAAAGTGCGTACAAAGCGCGTAGAAAGCACGTGATTGAAGGGGCGGGACTACTCGACCCGCCGCAGCGCGTCCGCCGGACGCAGACGTGATGCCCGCCACCCGCCGAACAGCCCCGCGATGAGCCCGCCGGTCACCGCGAGCGCCACGGCCAGGCCGATGGTCGTCAGGGAGACCGGCGCGGTGAGTGCGATGTCCAGGGCGCGGGAGGCGGACTCCCGCACGGGGCCGCCCGGGCCACCACCGCCGACGAGCATCGGGCCGCCCATTCCCTGGCCGCCACCACCGGAACCACCGCCCAGCTGCGCCGTCAGCGTCGGACTGAACGCGGTGATCGCCCACGCGCCCGCCAGTCCGAGCCCGATCCCCAGCGCCCCGCCGATCAGTCCGTTGACGAGCGCCTCGCCCGCCACCTGCCCGGTGACCCTGCGGCTCTTCCAGCCGAGTGCCTTCAGCGTGCCGAACTCCCGAACCCGCCGGCTCACCGCCGACGACGTCAGCAGCCCGCCCACCAGGAACGCCGCCGCCAGCACCACGATGGACAGCCACTTGCCCACGCCCGACGCCAGGTCGGCGGCCGTGGACAGCGACCCCGACACCGTCTCCGCCAGATCGGCGGACGTCGTCACCGTCGTCCCGGAGACGTTCTTCTGAATGCCCTCCTTCACACTCTCGATCCGCTGCGAGTCGGTCGCCCTCACATAGACCGTCGTGACCTTGTCCTTCGCGTCGGCCAGGGTCTGCGCCTGCGCGAGCGGCAGATAGACGTTGGCGGCCGCGTCCCCGCTGTCCGCCGTCGCGATCCCGACGATGCCGAACTTCGTCCCGGAGATCGTCAGCGCCTTACCGACCGAGAGTTTCTGCTCCTTGGCGTACGCGCTGTCGACGACGGCGACCTTCGCGGCCGTCTCCGACGCGGCGAACGTACGCCCGGACGTGATCTTCGACGAGGTCAGCGGACCGAGCTCCCGATGGGCGACGTCCGTCCCGTACACGGAGTACGAGTTCACGTCGAAGTCGGCTCCGCCGCCTCGCACCTCACCGGTGACCGGACCACCGCCCCGCTGCCCCTGGCCGGGCTCCTGCTCGTCCTGCTTGAACTCGCCGCGCCTGAACTGTCCGTTGACCTTCATGACCCGCACGTTCAGCCCGCCGACGGCGTCCGCGACCCCGTCCTGCTTGCCGACCTGCGCGACGGTCGACGACGCGAGCGTCTCGAAGCCCTGGACCATGACGATGTCCTGGCTCTGCTCGGCGTCGTCGCCCTCGCCCTTCGCGTCGAACTCGAACCGCGGCCGCCTGACCGTCTCCCCCTCCCCGGGCGGCGCGGCGGCCTTGGTGACGGTCATGTCGGTGCCGAGCCCGTACAGCGACTCCAGCACTTTGCCCTGGGCCTGACTCATCCCGGCCGAGACCGAGTTGACGACGATGACCAGGGCGATTCCGAGAGCAAGCCCCGAGGCGACGACGAGCGCCGCCTTCCTGCGGCGGCGCAGCTCGCGCCTGAGGTAGGTGAAGAACATGGCGCGAAAGCTATGGTTGCGGCGTGAAGGCGGCTTAAGGCCGGGATGAGAGCCCCGTGAGAACCCACGGCTCCCGAGGACATCTCGGTCAAGCGCGACCGATCGGCTCCACCCGAAGGAGCGAGGTTCAACACTGGACCGTCTGGTTCGCGCCGGATCGCCGCATCGTGCTTCTGACGGTCTTCCGCAAGACGCGCATACACGAGGCGGCCCAGATTGCTCGCGCCGTGACCACCCGCGCGGAATGCGCTGACGAACACGGCCAGGCCCATATGACATAAAGCGACGACGACAGCGAAGAGGTCACCTTCACCGCCCACCAAGCGGCGTGACCACGTCGGCGAGTTCACTGGACCGGGACCACTCGGCCCACCGCACCGCCGGCCCCATCGCGTATGACGCGCCGACGAACAGCCCGCCCAGCACCAGCCATCCGGGCACGCCCCAGGTCACCAGCATCGCGGTCAGCACCAGCGGACCCAGTGTGCGGGCCACCGTCACGCCCGTACCGAAGAAGCCCTGGTACTCGCCCGTGCGCCCCGCCGGCGCGAGGTCGAAGCTGATCTGCCACGACCCGGCGGAGTGCAGCATCTCGCCGGCCACGTACAGCAGCGCACCGGCGACGAGCACCGCGGACGCCACCGACACGGGCACTCCGGCAGCCGACAGCGCGAACACCACACACGCCGCGAGCATGATCAGCCCGGAGTGCCGTACGGCACGCACCGCCGTACCCAGCGAGGTGACACCACGAGCCGCCCGCACCTGAAACCCGGCAACAGCAAGCGTGTTGAGCACGAACAGCGCCGATACGAGCCAGGCCGGCGCGTCCGTCCGCTCGCTGATCCACAGCGGTATCCCGAGGCTCAGCAGCGGCATCCGCAGCAGCAGCACCGCGTTGAGCAGGGTGACCAGCAGGTACGGACGGTCGCGCAGGACGACGAGCGCCGGCCCCTTGCCGGAGAACGGCACGGGCCCGACTGCCGGAAGCCGCAGCAGCACGAACGCGCAGATCAGGAAGCTCACCACGTCCAGCGCGAACACCGAGAGATAGGCGGTCCTCGTGCCGGACCACAGCGCGAGACCGCCGAGCCCGGCACCGACGGCCAGCCCCGCGTTCAGGGTCGACTGCAGATGCGCCAGTACACCGGTCCGCTCCGCCGGCGCGACAAGCCCGGCCAGCAACGCCTGCCGGGCGGCGGCGAGTCCCGACTGCGCGGCGGCGTACAGGCACGCGGCCAGCAGGAACGGCCAGAAGGACCGTACGACGAGGAACGACGCCACGGCCGCACTCGTCGCCAGAGCGAGCAGCACCGCCGTCCCACGCGGCCCCCGCCGGTCGGCGAGCCGCCCGAGCGGTACGCCCACGACCGATCCGATCGCCCAGGCGAGGGTCAGCCCAATGCCGATCCTCGCCGGGGCGAGGCCGACGACGTGCGTGAAGTAGAGCGCGGACGTGACGTAATAGGCCCCGTCACCGAGGGAGTTGGAGAGTTGGGCGAGAGCGAGGATCCGGGGCGGTCCGGCGGGCGGCAGGATGCGATTCGTCGTCGTCACACCTTGACGCTACGGCCGTAATGGCCCGTTCCCCAGGGCCACTTCCGGCTCGATCGATTGGGTAACTTGGCCGCGGACTCGGACGGAGACGGGGACGGGGACGGGGACGGCAGTCGGACCGGGGCAACGAGCCGACGGCCCGGCATCCAGGGTGTGGGA